>CAYXZG010000007.1:0-30084 GCA_964469535.1 uncultured Candidatus Saccharibacteria bacterium | reverse complement strand
GTGGAATTGGTAGACACGCTACCTTGAGGTGGTAGTGGCGATTTAAGCTGTGCTAGTTCGAGTCTAGTCGAGCGCACCAAAAGGTCGTTACTCCAACCGCACCCAAAAATTTTTTGAATGCGACTGGAGATAACGGAAAGGAAATTCGTGAGCATTTCGGTGCCACGATTTTTTTTCTTGTTTGCAGCGAGCGAGGATATCTGTGAACGGTTCTGCTATCATCTTGAGGTCCTGCAAATTCAGGGGCAATATGTCCATCCGGCTCAACCCAGAGCTTAGAGAAGAATGTTAAGAAAAAGTGCTTGCGGCAACGACTCGCTTCTGACTATAATGACCACAAAGAAAGGAGCTGAATGCTAAAGGATAATATCAAAGCAGTTAGGCAATCAAAAGGGCTTTCACAAGAAGAGCTGGCGATCAAACTGCACGCGGTCAGACAAACGGTATCGAAGTGGGAACGCGGGCTGTCCGTCCCAGACGCTGATATGTTGGTTGCAATGTCCGAAATTTTTGAGATTCCCGTCAGTACTTTGCTGGGAGAAAATGTACCGGAGGCTAAAGTTGACGATTTGAAGACGATTGCGGAAAAATTGGAGGTGATAAATCTCCAGCTGGCAGGTCGGCGGAACATGCAAAGGAAGATCTGCCGAGGTGTACTAATTGCACTGTGTATAGTCATTCTATTAGTCGCTGCGACTTTGATCGTGTCGGGCAGTCCATACGAGAGCTGGGATTATAACGATCCGGAAACAGCAGTGCTCGGCACAATCATCCATTCGTTCGAATGGATATTCGTAAGAGTAGCGCCGATAGTCTTGGCGATGTCCGTAGTCGGGATTATTCTAATGCGAAAGAAAAGTTAGAATAATATTAGATCACGACTGGACAAAAGCGGGCGCGCCAGATAAATAGGCTACGTCGGATGATGGCTGAGCTAAGGAGTGTATGGGATTTTCTCGAGCTTCAGAAGATTAATTTTGTTGTTCAGGCCGCTACTGTAGCCAGTTAGCGTGCCGCCAGCACCAAGAACGCGATGGCACGGAATTATCAAACAGAGCGGATTCCAGCCAACAGCACCGCCTACGGCTTGTGCGGACATACGTTCACAATGATGGTGTTCGGCGAGCTGGTGCGCGATTTCCCCATAGGTCAGCGTGGCGCCAAACGGAATCGTCTGGAGGATTGTGGCAACTTCGGTCCGAAAGGGCGTAGCGCCGCAAAGCCGATATTGCGGTGTAAATCCAGGATCGTGACCCGAAAAATAAAGATCTAGCCAGCGTTTGGCTGCGGAGAAAATCGGTAGGTCGCAGGGGAAGTCTGTCTGCATCTGCAAAAAAGCGCCAGCGGTGAGAAATTTTAGCCCTAATAGAACTTCGCCGTCGCTGATTATGGCTAGATCGTCAAAATCGGGCGGAGTGTGATAGATTTGCACAAAGTGCGACTCGGGCGATGACACGCTATGTCGCATCATAACTCAGCGTCGAAAGATATGAAATTGCATCAACCGCGGCGGCGGCGCCGGAGCCACAGGCGGTAACGACTTGGCGAACGGCGCCGCAGCACACGTCACCACAGGCAAAAACGCCGGGGATCGCCGTAGCGGTCGAGAAGCCGTTATACCCCACCCGAAGGTATCCGGAAACGTCAAGGAGGTGCGGAAAATCCTGACATAAGGGCTTCAGAAAAGACGTCGCAGGACGACGACCAATAAAAACAAAAACGTAGTCAAACCGATTGACGAAGTCGGCGGTAGGTTCAAGATTTTCGATGACTTCAAGGTTGGATAGACCCTCGAGCTGGCGACGCAGGGATAAGTCGGCCTTGAGTGGAGAATGCGAAACAAGCGTAACCTTAGCGGCTAGTCCAGCAAGATAAATGGCTTCTTGAACGGCGGAATTGGCGCCGCCGAGCACTAAGACGTTCTGGCCCCGAGCTAGATCGCCGTCGCAGAGGGCGCAATATGAAAGCGGGGCCAGAACGTCAAAAGCGAGGCGGCGCGGCTCGGAGCCGGTGGCAATAATAACAGAACGTGCCGCCACCGGCTCCGCATCAATATCTAGTACAAAATGACCGTTGGTCATTTTCGAGGCAAGATTAGGCTGATCTGGCTGACCGTTGGTCAATGCCGACGCGGAATGAGACGAGTCTGGTTGACGATTAGTCAATTTTTGGGCAAACCTGGGATAATCTGGCGAATTTGGTACTAGGCGGAGGGCCGAGCATTCGCCGTAGGCGAATGACGCGCCGGCCGTTTCGGCCTGGGCGCGAATCGCGTGAGCGAGACTCGGCCCGGCGCCGGTGAAGCCGGGGTAGTTAGAGATATGGGCAATCTCTGCAAGCGTGCCACCAAAATTTTTGCGCTCATAGACGCAGCATTTGCGACCAGCGCGAGCTAGATAGATTGCGGCAGTAAGAGCAGCCGGCCCACCGCCGATAATCGCAACGTCAAGCATTTAGCTACATCGCGCTGCCATAGAGCGCAGTGTAAAGTTGATAATAGGCCTGACTGAGTTCTTCGCTGAGTTTGGTATAGTTTTCGGCATCTTCGAGCGCCAGAATGATAAATTTGAGGGGAGTATTGTAGCCACCACAGATTTCACGAGAGTCGGCATAGGCGAGTTCGCCCGGGATAGTAATCTGGCGAACACCGCCAGTTTTCATACCAATCACGCCTTGATTCCAGCCTTCAATCAGACTACCGCCGGCAGCGCTGATCGGAGCCTTGAGTGAAGTCGGCTCGTCGAAGTTATCAAAAGAAGAATCAAATACGCTGCCATCGGCGCACCAACCAATGTAATAAGCAAGGTAATCATAATCTTTTTCTTTGAGAGTTCTACCGTTGCCAACTTTGAGATCGCGAGTTTCAATGCCGGCAGTATTAGCAGAGGCGGCATTATAGGCCTTAACTTCGGATTTATAACCCTTGAAATTATCGAAGTTGGCTTCGGAGAGGCGACTGACCGCTGCATTAACTTCGGCTTGCTTGGTGTCAAACTCCGCGGTCAAGGCATCAATCTGCTCATCGTTCGCCGATGAGTTACTGCTGCTCATAACGATGAACATATAGGTCATCACTGTAGAAGCGAGCAAGAGCAGAGCTACGACCACGATGACAATACGCTGGCCAACACTAGTTTTGAGAGATTTTTCGTCCATATACCTCCTGTAATTATATGACTACGATTTTATACAATTTCTGCACCGAGTTTAGCGGTTTCAATAGTAATTTTGTTCATTATATCAGAGATAGATCCAGAGTCCAGAGTCTTTTCAGGGCTAGAGAAGCGAAGGTGAAAAGAGAGATTCTTGGTCGGCTGGTCTGGGCTGGCCTGATAAATTGAAACGGGCGTCACTGTAAAGATTAGTCCTTCCCCGTCGAGAAGGCTTCTCAGCAGAGTATCGAAGCGACCAAACTGAGCATCAGCAGAGACTTTGAGAGTCAGATCGCGCTCAACAAACGGAAACTTTGAGAGCTTGCTTTCAATCTTGAGGGTGCGCGGAACGTCAACGATCGCGTCAAGGTTACATTCTAAAGCCGACACGGCGCCGTCAAGTTTAAAACGACGCAGGACCGAGGCCTTAATCTCACCAAAAGCGCCGACTGGGTGTCCTTGACAGAAGATCTCGACAGAATGGGCTGGCTCGAGATAAGGATAAGTTGCGGCAGCTGGAGAGCGTAAGGACATCTGGGCATAGGAAATTTCGAGACCGAGGGCACGAAAGAGACGCAAAGCAAGCATCTTGAGCTGGTAAAAATCGCCGAGACAAACAATGCCAAGATCAGTATGCAGGACTGGAGTTTGCTCGTCGGTTAGGCCAAAAGATTTGTTAGAAACTTGGTTGAGCTCGTACAGAGTAAAATCGCGATGGCCAGCTTTGAGATTCTCGCGGACTTTGTCGAGCAAACTCGGGGCGATTTGTTGACGAAAACGCTGGAGTTCTGGAGAAATCGAGTTGACGATCTCGTAACTCTGACTCGGGTCTTGGCCGACCTTCTCGAGCAAAGAAGCGCTCACGAAAGAATACGTCAACAATTCATTCATAGCTAAACAATCCGACAGAATAGTGCGAAGTTCGGATTTGAGGCGAAGCATTGGGACAATTTCGGTACCTGAGAAAGGTTTGAACGGCAAATCAAGCGGGATATTATCAAACCCAAGCAGGCGCCCGACTTCTTCGATAACGTCCTCTTTAAGCTGAATATCTGTGCGCCAAATCGGAGCGGTGATCGTGAGAACGTCGGCAGATTTTTTGACCGTAAAGCCAACGTTTTCGAGCGTAGAAACAACAAGTTCAGGGCGATATTGCGTCCCAAGTAGCCCATTTATTTCACTAACTGTCAATTTTATTGTATTATCTGAGGGTTTCTGGGCAAATTCATCAACAGCGGCCAAGGGCGCAACGCCAAGACGCTGAACCGTCTCAGCGAGAACTGGCCAAGTCATTCCGGCAGGCTGCCCTTTTGTGAAGCGAGTGATCGCTTCGGAGAAGATACCGTGTGCCATCTGGGTCTTGCGAAGATGATAGAGCGAGAAAGTTGCACTTTCGAGGACGACACGCCTAGTACTAGCGTCGATTTCAGTATTTTTGCCGCCCATGGCGCCCGCCAAAGCGACGGGGGTATTGTTTGAGGTGATTAAAATGTCTTCGGGAATACAATCGATAGTTTTACCGTCGAGAAGCTGGAGCTGTTCGCCTGGCATGGCCGCGCGAACGATAATTTCGGGGGTAGATTTGCCACCAACGGCGACGAGCTTATCATAGTCAAAAGCGTGGAGAGGCTGACCAGTTTCGAGCATCATGATATTCGTCAAGTCAACCAGGGGATCAATGCTGCGCATGCCAGATTTGGCCAAAAAGACGGCCGAAGTGGTCAGATATTTGCTCGGCTTATGATCGGGCAGATCAAAAACCGCGCAGTCGTAACGTGGGCAGAGCTCAGCGTCGGTGATCTTGACTTTGATCGGCAGATCCTGGACTTCAGTAAGCGTCGGCCAAGTCGGCTCGACGAATTTCTGACCGAGAATCCCAGCGATTTCACGCGCAAAGCCAATCAGACCAAAACAATCAGGACGATGCGTGAGAGATTTATTCTCGACGTCAAGTATAATATCATCTAAGTCAAAAACGTCAATTAACGCATCACCTGGGTGCGCGGACTTAGGGTCGATTTCGATGATACCTTCATGGTCAGTACCGAAATCCAGCTCGTCTAGCGCGGCAAGCATACCGTTCGATTCGTAGCCCTGGAGCTTACGTGTGCTGATCCGGAAATTTTCGTTACCATAGGTCGCTGGGACGATGGCTCCCGGAGCAATCCAGGCGGCGAGCATGCCAGAGTGGACATTGGGAGCACCACAGACGACCTGCACTAGGCCGTTATCCAGCTGATTGAACTGAGAATTCTGCGCGCCTGCATCCACTTCGCAAAGATTAAGATGCGTGCCGGCGATCGGCTCAGCTTTTACTACCTTGACGATATAAATTCCCTGATATTTAGGCGCGAGATCGATCGTTTCCTCAATCTCAACCAAGCGTGAGCCAATCAAGTCAATCAATGCAGAGTCTGAGATTGATTTAGGGATTGGGACATATTGTTTGATTTTGTTTAATGAAATTAGCATGAAAACTCCTCCAAGAAATCAAGTTTGCCAGATTCAAAGTAGCGCACATCGCTCAAACCGTATTTCAGCATGGCGAGACGGTCGATACCTCCGCCCCAAGCAAAGCCGTGATAAATTTCGGGGTCGATACCAGCGATCTTGAGAACGTTCGGGTGAATCATGCCACAACCGCCCATCTCGAGATAGCCTTTGCCGCCGAGTGAAGCGGGCTTCTCGATCAAAAATTCGGCCGACGGCTCCGTAAAGGGAAAATAGCCAGGTTGAGTCTTGAGATCAAGTTTTTGCCCGTAATAGAGCTCAAAGAAACGCTTTAAGATGCCAAAAAGCTGGCCCATCGTGGCATCTTTCGAGACAAAAACACCCTCACACTGATAGAATGTATGCTCATGCGTCGCGTCAGCGTCCTCGTTACGAAAGACTCGGCCAGGAATGACGACTGCGATTTGACCGTTATTCTCGAGGTCTTTTTGGTAGCGCTTGAGGGCGCGATGCTGCATGGTCGAAGTATGCGCAGGGGGAATAAAATTTTCAGAAGTACGAAAAGTGTCATAGCCGTCACGTGCAGGGTGATCTTTCGGGAAATTGAGACTATCGAACATGTGAAATTCGTCATCCAACTGGCTAGACTCCATAACGTTAAAGCCCATGTCGGAATAGATATCGATCACATGCTCAAGTTCAGCCATGAGGGGATGCTTCGAGCCGCGAGGCAAAGTCGGGAGCGGACGATTCGGGGCGCAAGGGGCGGAAATATCAATCGGCGCGACCTGTTCACTTTCGGCGGATTCCTCCGCTTGGGTGATCTCGGCAAGAATTTTTTGTTTTTTGAGGTTGAGCTCGCGACCAAACTCGCCACGCTTTTCTGGGGGCAAAGTTTTGATTTTGGCATACTCCGCATTGATTTGTTTAAGTTCGGATTTTAACTTCTCTACATCTGTCATACGTTTTGTATTATATATCACTCAAGACAGGTTGACAACTGTTTGGATCTTTTGATAGCGACGACGTAAGGACTATTTTTGCACCCAAAACGCACCTCCTCGGAGGGTTATACTTCCATTGTAGCACACTTGCCTCAAAATGTCAATGGTTAAATAAAAATAATGCAAAAAAGGGAGATAATTGCCAGAATAATGAGGACAATCCAAACCCAAGTGAACTTACCGGTCTTCTTAGTATCTTTGACATAGGCCGAATCGTCGACGCCGTCAATGTCGTCGCGACGGGACGATTGAGCGCGCGTGCGCAAGTCGGCAGCGATGCGATCGTCAAGATCTGAACTGCGATTAATGTCTTTGGTCATCATGATTCCCATGGATTTGTACTTCCTTATCGTCTTTACGCTTAACTTTTCGCTTTTAATTGTAGCACAGGTATGCTACAATTAGGAAAATATCAGTGTAAGGAGGTATTCAATGGCAAATCAAAAGCCAAAGAAATCTGGAAAGAAGAATTCTACACCACCAGAGAATAAGAAAGACGTCAAGGACACAAAGGAAACAAAGTCTACCGACGCAAAGGAAGTGAACGAGGTTAAAGAAGTGAAAGAAACAGTCGCGAGAGAGACCGCGGTTGCTTCCACCATGGACAAACCGTTTAGGGGATTTTTTAGCCGTAAATATGACAAAGGTGAGAATATCTTGACAATTTTTAAGTCTGCGCGGATTTGGGGTGCGTTGATCGGCGAGGCAGTCGGGACGATGCTGATTGTGACTTTGCTCATCATGCTGGGATTGCTCGGCATGAATCCGTTATACATCGTATTCGGGGCGCTTTGTATTTATCTGGCAGTAGTCGGACTTTCGGGGGCAAATCTGAACCCGATTATTACCGTGGGAATGATGGCGACGCGACGAATGTCGGCGATTCGTGGTATTTTGTACATGCTAGCGCAGCTACTCGGCGGTTGGATTGGGTTGATTATCGTCAACGCTTTCCGCTTAGGGAGTGGCTCGATGCTGGATCTGCCGGTAATGACTGAGGTGACTGGGGAGTCTTTCTGGGGTGTTGCACTCGTGGAGCTCTTCGGCGCGATTATTATCGCCTTCTGTTTTGCGCGGGCGCTAGGATATGCTCGTCGCAACCCGCTCGCTTTCGCAATGACCGTGACTAGTGGTATTGCCTTAGCAGTGATTATTGCAATTGTGATTACACAAGGCTTCTTTGGTGAGACAAACACATTCATCTTTAATCCGATCGCGGCGCTCATGTATCAGGTTCTACCAACGACCGCGGACAATATCGGTGAGTTGGCAGCGAATGCAGGACTAGCAGCGGCGGCTTACATCATTCTGCCGATGATTGGCGGCATAATCGGATTCTACTTCTCAGACTTCGCGACACATGCGGCTGGAAAGGGCTATTATAGCGAATACGACGAAGGTAAATTGATCGAGAAATAATCTCGGGAAATAGACATAAGGTCGAGTTAAAGCGCCGTGCTCGGAAGAGACGGCGCTTTGAAGGTGGAAAAGGTTAAAAACTTTACGCCCTCAAACTATGTTATAATGAGGATATGGCAAAAAAACCAAATCATAAAAAAGCTGAAAAACCTGAACAACAAGCCAAAAAAGACCACAGGACGATCGAAGCGATTGAGATTGAAGTCGTCGAGACGAGTGAGATAGACGAGGCGGCAGAGACCGCCAAAGTAACCGAGGAGAGCAAAGAGGTTGAGGAGAGCAAGGCGGTCGAAGATACAGTAGACGAGGCGACTAATACAAGAATCGATGGTGCGGCACGCGATTTAGCGAACGAAATACCCGAACATAAAATCTCCGAGCATGCTCGCGTAGAAAAGAGCCGCGAGCGAAAAGCACGTCGGCAAGAAAGACGACGAAGAAGAGCTGCGGCGAAGCATACGATGCCAGCGTTTTTGCGAGTCGGACTGTCGATTCTGCTGCTCATGACAATGTCGGTGTTTTTTACTTGGTTTGCGCTTTGGCGACAGAATCTTTGCGACGTGGATGTGACCTGGGAATTCGTCGAAGATAAACCGGGCGTGTTTTTGTATAGCTGCATGGTGATTTTTTGCTTGATGGCAGTGATAGCGGCGATTACATGGCGGCCGTTTCTTACGATTGGTTTAAGTTTTTCGGCGCTTAGTGTTTTAACTTTTATCCACATGCAGAAGTTTGCACTGCGCAATGAGCCGTTGTTGCCAGAAGACTTCCAGTTGGCGGACGCAGCGGGAACAATTGCGGAGTTCGTGGACTTTTGGGCGATAGTACGGTTAGCCGGCGGAATTATACTAATAATGTTGGGGACGAGCTTGCTGGAATTTTACGCGCGTAAAGTCATTGGGCGTGACCGTCGCGGAATGATGATTTGGAATAGATGGGCTCTAGTGCCAAGGGCGACATGGAGCCTGGTCGCACTAACGACGTGTGTACTGGTGATTAATCCAGTTTTGCATCGCAAGAATTTAGAATGGATTAATGGGCTGAACCTTTCAACCTGGAACCAGTTTGAGAACTACGAGAATAATGGAATTATCGTAGGTTTTTTGTTTAACTTAGGGTCTCTGGACGCAACGGAGCCAGAAGGTTATAGCGAAGAGGCGATCCAGAAAATTGCATCGAAGTATCAAAAAATCAAACAGGCTGACACGGGACGAACGCCGCTGGGCGATATAGCGGAGAACGTGATTTTCGTGCTCGATGAGACGTTTTACGATCCGGCACTTTTGACGGAATATTATGGACACTTTGGGGGGGATGTGACGCCGAATTTGCATGCGATTTTTAGAAATTATCCAAGTGGATATATGTATTCACCGGTTTATGGCGGAGGGACGGCGAATGTGGAATTTGAAGCACAGACAGGACTAAGCAATTTTTGGGTGTCGGGATCGCCGTACGTTAATTCCTTGACGCAGCTTGGCAGTATTACTTCGCTAGGATCGTGGGGCAAGAAGTCTGGCTTTGAAACGGTTGGGCTACACGCATACGCCGGAGCGATGTACAAACGAAATATCGTATATCCGATCATGGGGTATGATGAATTTATTGACTACGAAGGCATGAAATTCGCCGAGCATGAGAATGGAAGTGGGTATTATTATACCGACCGCGCGGTCTATAATGAGGTTCTTGACATAATTGAGTCGAGCGACCAACCAAAGACAGTCGCAGCAATCACGATGCAAAACCATTCACCATACGCGAACGCAAACTACGAAAGCTTGGATTTTACGCTGTTTGACCGGCCGGAGGACGATTGGTATGCGATTGAATCAAGTTTTCAGAGCCTGCACAATGCAGATGCATACTTGGGAGAATTTATCGATCAACTGGATGAATTGGACGAGAAAACGGTTATGATTTGGTTTGGTGATCATGCGATGGGGATGCTAGAGCGCTATGTGCGCGCTGAAGATAAAACGGAACGTGACTTGGCGTATCTGACACCCTACTTCGTTTATGCGAACTTCGACATCGAGAGTCCGTGGAACGTTTACGAAGTAGCGGAGATGAACGCAGAACAAGGATTGGAATTTCCAATTCTCGGTGTAGACTTACCAACGACGTCGCCGAACTGTTTGACAAATACAATGTATAATATTTTGGAGGCGGAAAAGCCCACGTTATTCTATCTGCTTGACGAAGTGTGCGCTGAAACACCAATTTTGACGCGTTCGTTTTTTGCGAACAGTGGCAGATTGCCAGAGACCAAGAGCCTGAAAGAATACGAACTCGTCAACTATGACATTTTGGCGGGAGAATACTATTGGCCAGAAAAATAAAATGGATAAGATGACGCGATCACTAGATTATTGTTCGCTGACTAAGGTTGTCTCGGCATAAACGACTGTGCGACCGGCTCAAGCGCCGTTAGGAGTTGTTCGACTTGTTCGATTTTGCTGACGCTTTTTAGCTTGGCTTCGAGCATAAGGCGGGCGAGCTTGATCTGTTTGGCGCCAATCAAGCCACGCGGTTCGGCACGGAGCGCGAACTCTGTCGAGTCCCAAACATAAAACAGATCTGGCTGAAGATCAGCACCAGCAACGTCAAAGAGTAGGTTTATCTCTTCGCCGCTAGCTCGAGCGAGGTTCAGGCGAAACCAAGTCGAAACAATCGTAAGTGGGACGTCTTGATCAAGAGCAGCGAGTGCTTGGTCGAGGATGGTGAAGAATTCGGGATTATCAGCTTGATCAGAAGCGCGATTGGCCTGTTTGAGGCAATTCGAGGCAATCTCAAGGCGAGGCAAATTGGATAAAATATGGTGATAAAAACGTACCGTGCGGGCACTAGTCAGAGTACTAAGCGTTCCGCGACCCTCATGAACAACGATGTCAACGACCGAAAAGAGCTCGATGCTGCCTGCTAAACGTGATTTTTCTTTGCGGACGCCATGCGCCAAGGCGGAAATTTTGCCAGACGGCGTAAGAAAGTTTAAGATACGATCGGCTTCGCCGTAATTGGTGCGACGAAGAATAATGGCCTGAGTGCGAAGATCTGATGGCATATATATTATACTCCGAGTGCGCTGCGGGCAGCATCAACGATTGTGGCGGGCGTCATGAAATCTTTTTGGAGAATAGCAGCAATATTGTAGTGTCGCAAATCCATGGTTTGGATATTAAGCGACGTAATAAGGATGACAGGGATCGTATTTGTGTCGGTATAAGTAGCGAGTTCATTCAAAAAAGTAAACCCGTCGGGGCCGTCTAGAAGGATATCAAGCAAAATAAGAGCCGGTATATGTTCATTTAGGCTTGCGGCTGCTTCGATGGCATTGCAAAAACGATAGAAAACCAGAGTTGGCAAGTTGTTTTTTTGACCAAAAAATTGTCCCAGGGCACGCTCAACGCATTCAGCCATGATGATATCATCTTCGATAATGAAAACTGGGAGCGGATTATTCATGGAAGAGGCTCGCTTGTTCTGAAATGGGGAGTTCGACATAAAAGCTAGTGCCGTCACGATGGCGGATGGCGCCAAGTTCGGCGTTCATATGTTTTGCGAACTGCGAGGAAATATATAGGCCAAGACCGGAACTACCGGGACGCCTAGCAACGGACATGGGTCGATCAATAAATCCACGCCGAACTTGGCGCCAGACTTGGACCGGCAAAGCCGGTCCAAAATCACGGATACTAATACGGATACGGTCTTTTGAAGATGTGGTAGGATGTGACGCAACATGGCACGAGGTTACAGAGCAAGGGGCGGCGGAATGGGTTTTGTCGGTGCGAGATGCGACAGAATGCGCGGAAGACACATCGGCAATCGTTAGGAGACTCTGCGTCTCAGCATCGGAATAGCGAATCGCATTCGTACAAAAGTTATATATAATACTATACAGTAACTCATGATTTGCGATAGCTAGACGGGACTTATTGTTATAGGCAAAGTGAAGGTTGCGTTTCTCATGTCGACTAAGTGGTAAAATTTCCCGCAGAACTTCGTCGCAGACTCCGCGCACGCTGACGGGAGTCATTTCAAAGAGACCATCTTCAAGATGCGCAATTTTTGTCAAGTCGTTGACTTGGCGCAGCGCACGTTCGGAAACGGTAATCATTTGATTAGAAATGCATCGGCGCGAGGACTCGTCCGCTGTAAGATCCATGGAAAAAGCGAGTTGGCGCAAAAGGCTAAGCGGAGCCTTCAGCTCGTGCGCAACAACTAAAATGCTATCTACCTCCTCACTCTTCATGCCTTGATTATAGCATGAACCTTTGGCTCATCGGCAATTTCGTCGCACTCAGAAGAGTAACTATTGAGTGACAGTTACAGTATCAAGTAACCGATAGAAATCATCAATAAATAGATCAGCGTCTGTTTGCAGAATGACGGTCTTGTCGCGGACTTTCAAAATCGCTAACGCGCCATTGATATTATTTGAAATCGTTCCAGTATAAACATTGGCAAGAACTCCACCAACATTGCGCGTCGTTAGCGAAAGCCGACCGTTTTTAACGGAGCCCTCGTAGCTACGGACGACTGAGTCAAAAGCAACATCACGAATGAGGACGCGCAGAGCGTTGATCGTGTCATTCCCCACCGGATTAACTTGACCAGGATTCATATAAGCCTGAAAATCTCCACCGTTTGCGGCGTCGCGCGCAATATAGACACTCCAGGTTTTCGGGTATTGAAAAGTCAGGCTGCCATAGTCGGCTGGACCCGCAAAGGTCTTATATTCGGACTTTTCCCGCTCCAAGAAAACTGCTTCCATTTCGGTCTCAGTCTCGGCCTTTGCCATGGCAACGGCAGCGTCAATCTGACCATCAATATCGGTCGAAAGTTGTTCCCATTCAATAAATTTGGCTATGAAAAGCCAGATGAAGACGATCGCGATGATCGTAACAATCACTAAAACAAGCGTTTCGATAATTCCGCCTTTGTTTTCTCTCGCGCCGGGTACGCGCATATTCGACGAACTCAAAGCGGCACCGGTTTTAACGGGGTTAGAACCAGGAGTAGCCGGAGCAAAGGGCGGCGGCCCGGCCGGTTCGACGATACTTCCAGAAATTTGGGGTCGATTCTCCATGTTTTGATTATAACGCAAGGATTATGACTTTGTAAAGTCTTCGATAACTTCGACTTGGTTCTTCAGGTTCGACAAGTCTTGTTCGATCGAGGCGGCTAATTCCGAGGCGTTTTTGTAGCGTAAAATGGCTTGATCGAGAGCGAAATCGTCGCTATAAAACCATTCTACTAATTTGTCAAGGTTAGCAATACGCTGCTCGAGTGATTCGGGATTCGGTGTAGATTCAGTAGCTAAGGAAGGTGCAACGGCCTGAGTGGATTTGGCAACTTTAGTAGTTTTAGCAGTTTTAGCGTTTTTTGGCATGAGTAATCTCCGCAGTTAGTTCTTGTTTTTTGGTAATAATTTGGATGGTGCTGCCAGGAGAAAGTTTGCCGACTAGAATGGCATAGCCGCGACTGAGAACACCTTCTGGGCTGAGACTGAGGAGGATCTTTTGGGTTTCGACGACGTGTTGCATGGAAGAATCAATGCGGCGCAGAAATTCGGCGCGAGCATCGACCAGCTTTTGACGGTTTTCACGAGAGAGGACAGCAATATGATCAAAAAGACATCGGCGAATCGCATCAATTTGGAGATAAAGATGGCGTTGCGAGGCGGTGCGGTCGGGCGAGAGACGTTCGGCGGCGTTAGAAGGAGTAGAGGCGCGAATATCGGCAGCAAGGTCGGCTAGGCTCTCGTCAACTTCGTGGCCGATGCCAGTAATAACTGGTATCCGGCTGGCAGCGATTGCGCGCGCAAGCTGCTCATCGTTAAAAGCAGATAAGTCGTCAGCACTACCACCTCCGCGTAAAATCGCAATGACGTCAACCGTGCCGCGTTGGTTAAAATAGTCGAGAGCGCGAACAATTTGCTCAGGCGCGGCGAGGCCTTGTACCTGCGTGTTGATGGTTTGGATGCTGAGTCCGCCCCAACGATTATCAAGAATTTTAAGAAAATCATGATAGCCAGCAGCGGCAGTCGATGAAATGACGCCGATCTTGGTGATTTGCGGAGGGAGCGGACGCTTCTTCGCGGAGTCAAAGAGACCTTCTGCGATAAGCTTTTTCTTCAAAAGTTCAAAGTTTTTCTTAATGCTACCTTCGCCTACTGGCATAACCTGTTTTATAGTAAGAGAGAATTTACCCCAGCGAGTCAATTTAGGAGTGGCACGCACACGCACTTTCATACCATCTGTGAGCGCGGCATGAAGCTGGCTGACAACCATAAAACAGCTGACACAGCTATCAGCTTCCTTCAGGTCGAAAAAGACCCATTTTCCCTGGTTAATTTTAAAACTAGCGACTTCCCCTTCGACGACGACATCGCTAAAAGCATACTCGAGAGATTGGTTGCAAACCTCAATGAATTGCGAAACAGTAAAACTAACTTCTGGTTTCATTATCGATGTCGGATTTTTCTTGACGACCTATTTTAGAAATAGAATATTGATAAAAACCATAGCCGCTAACAATCGTGCTAGCAAGAACAATCACACGCGTCATCAAGACAACCGTGGTCGCAAGATAGATCGGAACGCCGAGCGAAACCATAATTCCGGCCATACCAAGCTCATAGAGTCCATACGGGATAATCGCGCCCATGACCGAGCCAATCGCCTCGCCGATCATGATCTGCGGTAAGATCTCTGGATGTCCCATGCTAGTCGCGACGATCCAATAAGTCGCAATTTCAAAAAAACTGTAAACGATACCCCAGAGGATTGGCTTGATGAGGATTTTTTTGTGGTGGCGCGCCGTCGTGAGGTCGCCATGAATGTCGTTGAGATATTTGTCAACAATGCTACGTTTCAAAACGGTCGGGACATGTCCAAAAGTGAGTTTTCGCACGATAAAGTTGATAAAGGCTGTACCGTTCTTGGCTGCCCACTCGATGCGTGACTTGCCGCTGGCAATCACGACTACGATTGCGATCGCGGCGATAATGCCGATGCTTAACAATGCGGTCAGCAAAATCACCCACATGCCCGACTGCGGCACCGTGCTAAAGATAAGCATGGCGACAATCGCAACGATGGTCTGGAGCTGATTCGCACAAATCGTAATCGCATAGCGCAAAGCGTACATGAAGCTGGATTGTCCTGGCGTTGCACCGAATGGCTTGAGGCGCCAAGTAATATAGCCGAGTCCGCCAAGTCCGCCGGCCGGAACAGCATGATTGACAAAGTTAAGCTCAAGAGAAATTTGCATCAATGTCCAAGCGGAAACTTTTTTGGCGTTCTTTTTAGCCGACATATACGAAAAGAACATTTGGCCACAGCAGAAATACATGAATAATTGTTCTGGGATAAGCAGAAGGAGAACAGCGATATTGGTCTCGGCGAGATGGTTAATCGCCTCTGTAATATCATTCCAGTTTGAATAGACGACATAAAGAATGAGAATAAAAGTTAGAATAGTCAAAATAGTACGAAATGAAAGTGGAAATTTCTTTTTGGTTTGAGTCATGGGATTATTATAGCATAGTCTGATGTATGTTATAATATATCTTATGAAAAAGTTTGTGGCTGTGCTCGGAAGACAGCCGAAAATTTCGATAGCGGAGCTAGAAAGCTTGTTCGCCGACGTGCGACCGATTGGGACGCACCTAGCGGAGTTTAGGCTCGCCGAAGATTCGCCACGAGACAGATCGGGAGAGATACCGCCGATCGACCGCTTGGGTGGGGCGATTAAGATCGCCGAAGAAATCGCGGAACCTCTGACCGAGTTCTGGAAGCAATTGCCAGAGACTGGTAAAATCGTGCTCGGAGTGTCGGATTTTTCAAAAGGTACAAACCCATTCTTAGCACAGAAAGAGGCTTTAAAATGGAAACGCGTACTCGCAAAAACTGGTAGAAATGTCCGTGTCGTACCAAACAAAGCTGCAGTATTATCGAGCGCAACGAGTTTACATAACCGTCTTTTTACTTCAACGCATATTGAGTTAATCAAGAACGGCAAGAAGTATTACCGGGTGGTCGCCGTACAGAGTATTGATAGCTACACTGAACGGGATCAGGCAAGGCCAGCGCGTGACGCGAAGATCGGGATGCTGCCGCCGAAATTGGCACAGATTCTTATCAATCTTTGCGGGAATAAGCCGAAAGGATCGGTATTATTGGATCCTTTTTGCGGGACTGGAGTGGTTTTACAAGAGGCGGCATTGATGGGGTACGCAGTAATGGGGTCAGATCTAAACGAGCGCATGGTGGAATACACAAAGCGCAATCTGGATTGGGCGTACGAGAAGACTGGGGCGAGCACATTGAGGGAATGTTGGGTCGAACAAGGAGATGCACGTTCGATGACATGGCGACAGCCGATCGGTATGGTAGCCTGCGAAACTTACCTCGGACCGCCAATGTCATTACCGCCGGTTGAAATTAAATTGCGCGAGTCAAAGCAAGAATGTAAAGCGATTATTGTGGGGTTTTTGAAGAATTTAGCAGAGCAGGTCGAGTCGGGAACACCGGTGGCTATCGCGGTGCCGGCGTGGTTGCGACCAGACGGGCATTATGAAAGGCTAAATCTGCTTGACGGAATAGATGAACTGCGCTATAATGTAGTAAGTTTTAAGAATTTGCGGCAGGAGGATTTGTTGTATCATCGTGAGCGACAAGTCGTTGCCCGAGAAATAATAGTTTTAAGGAAAAAATAGTATGTCACATGTCAAAGCAGGCGGTACCGCTAAAAATATCCATAACAATGCTGGTCAGCGTCTGGGCGTGAAGCGTTTTGGCGGTCAGAAGGTTCGCAACGGCGAGGTGTTGGTCCGTCAAACGGGCGCGACAAAGATTGCTGGCGAGGGGACTTATATGTCTCGCAATTTTACAATTCATGCCGCTAAAGATGGCGTTGTCACTTTCGTCAAAACAAAGAAATCACACTTTTCTGGAAAGAGCGTACCGCGCGTACGCGTCGAAGTACGGTAAACCGTCTAGATGAGCTGATTTGACAAGTGTTGTAAAATTTACAACACTTTTTTGATGTACCGATTGATTTTTAGGGGAAAAAGCTTTAATTCTCTTGACATGAGTTAGCATGTGTGCTATAATGGGTGTAGAGAGTGGGGAACTCCTGCTCTAGTAGTCCTGCCCAGATGCTTTTGGCTCGAGCAGGTGATTTCACTATTAAAGTTACGTTCGGATTAAGAATCCTATACAGCAACTAGAGGCTTTAAGTTGCACCTTTTAGCTTCTTCAGATAGATACGATAAACTTAGAATAATCGAGGAGGAATTTCGATGAAAAAGTTGAGCGTGATTCTGATGATGTTCCTTTTGACGGCTCTGGTGACTGGGTGCAACAATGACGCTGCCCCGAGTACGGAGGCAGAAAACACTACAAACACTGAGAGTGCCGCAACAATCGCAGTTACTACGGACGACGTCCGTACTGAAGCGAGTGCTGAAGCGATCCCTGCACGTTTGAGAGCGGAGAGCCCCGAGGCACTAAATACACTCAACCGGAGTCTGGCTAGCGAGTCCAGTACCGCAGACTATGAAACCGCATACGGGACTGTGACTTATGATGTGAACGGCGTGAAACTGACCCACGCCCTGTTTACCACCATCGAAGAAGCCGATGCTCATCCGTTCGTCTGCTATGCTGACGATTCGTGCTTCCCGATCCAAGCGGAGGGGAGAATCCCCTCCGTCCCATCCTGGCCCGAAACGGCGACGGTTAATGGCTACGGTACAAACCGTGTGAGCATTAAATGGATTAACCTTTGCTCCAGCGCCACTCTCTTCGCCACGATTACGGTGAAGCCGTTTTCGGAAGCGGAGATGAACGATCTGCTGAGCGAAAAAGCTGAGATTCTATTCAAGCGGCTGGACTTAAGGTCGGTTGTGGGCCTCGACGATGTGTTCCTCGGTGATCTGCGAGACTATTTGGCCGGCGACTGGGACGGTGCGACGCGTACTGTCGAGATTGGCGACTACACCATAATGCGTACTGGCTATGCGCGAGTATACCACTGTAAGATTACTGATGCTACTAAGAACGAGGATATCATGACTACGGTCAGCATCGACTACGTTGGTGGGCTTGAGGTTTTGCCAGTCATGTACGACGAGAGCAATTCTACCATCGTAGCGGACTCTCATGGCTTAGTCGAGCAGTGGTCGCTGCTCGAGCGGCAGAACGTCTGGCACGTGCCGGTACATTACGGTGAAACAATCGAATATATCACAGACGCGCCGGACGCAAATGGTCAGGTTGCTAGAGTATCCACGTACTATGAGGATGGACGGGTCGGCGATTATCAGCTAATGGCTAATGGCGACGTAGTTACTCCCCAAACGTAAACTTTAACTTTTTTTGATAAGCTCTCTGTAGGTGCAACTACGAGATGTCTATCAAGTTTCTGAACCCCCGGATTGTCCGGGGGTTTCTGATAGGCTGTTTTGATTAAGGGTAGCGATACTAGAAGATGCTGGTGAGGGCGAAGTTCACAATCGCGAACGCGAGCAGAGCAATCACGAGGCCGACGACACCATAAATGATCGTGAGGCGTCCCTTCGCAACTTTACCAGTATCACCTTGCGAGGTAATCATACTAATACCACCCAAGATGATCATCACGACTGCGACTATACCAACAACAGCAAGGATCACGTTGACTACTCTAGTGATATAATACATTGCGTTTTTCTCTTCCCCTGTGGCGGCGTCTTTTTCGGGGGCGGGAATATTGCACTGAGCGGGATTGGTCACATCTGACGGATTAGGTGACTTGCCGTCCGGATTGCGGATTGAGCCTTTGGGGCACATTTCCTTGGGCTTAGTAGTGTCAGCCTTCGTGTCGCCAGTGGCGAGAACGACAGGCTCTGCTGCATAGGTCGACAGGGGCGGAAGAACAACCTGACTACCGATGATGCAGAGCGCAAGTAGTAGTAAACGTTTGTATTTCATAAACCTCCTTTTGGTTTGATAAGTCACATTCTACTATTCAATATCAAGACATAAATAAAATGCGACTATTTACTAGTCGCTAAACCAAACAGCTCTCCGATTGCGGAAAAAACTGCGTAAATAGCCGC
This sequence comes from uncultured Candidatus Saccharibacteria bacterium, assembly GCA_964469535.1. Classification (GTDB taxonomy): domain Bacteria; phylum Patescibacteriota; class Saccharimonadia; order Saccharimonadales; family Saccharimonadaceae; genus Nanosyncoccus. Next base: position 10,948 of record CAYXZG010000007.1, on the reverse strand, counting down.
ATTACGCCCGCAATTGGACTATAAAACTGTTTGATTTAGCACTTTTATTGTAGCATATCGAGTCGGAGCATGACAAGTAAAGGGCTAAAATAGCCCCTATTTTTCATTATAGCACACATCTTCTAAAAAGTCAATGATTATTTTTAAGGGATAGCGTGATACAATGGGTTTATGAGCAAGATTTTGATTATCGGAAATGTGTTGAAAGATGTTTATTTGAAGCTGGATGACGGAAAACAGAATAATTTTGAGACGGATGAAAATGGAATTAAATGGCTAGATTTGGCTTTTAACGGGGCGGCACACACGTTTTTCCATCGAACAAGCGTCTATGGCGGAGCGGCGGTTTCTCTAGCCGTGATGAATAGATTGGGCGTGGATGCGGGAATTTTGAATTCAAAAACGGAATTTAGGGACGGCGAATTGATCTGGATGGACGAGCCGTCGGATTATCGGTATATTCTGTGTCGGGAGGGCGAGATAACTTATTTTGTCCCGGGGAAGCGAAAAATAACGGATTGGAAGATGCCGACGGGGACGCCAGAGTGGATTTTAGTAGATCGGTCGGCGACGATTTCGAGGCAGTTGGTCGATGAAATTAAGAATTTCCTGAAATTTTCACCGAGCACGAAACTAGCGGTGCATGCTGAGAAAAAACAGACGCCAGCTGGACAAATTCTGTCGACAATGGCGGACGTATTGTTCTTAGAAGAGGAACCGCCGGTACACAAGGATGAGATCATCGTTGATAAAGTCGATCTTGATAAGCCGAACACACAATTGGTGTGTCATATCACGCCGCGAAAAATTGTTTTTGGCGACGCAGAGGAGAGCTGGAATCTGAGTCGGACGGACATGCTGACGCATCTGACGGTGTACGCGACGATCGTAGCGACGGTCTTGGGCGTGATCTCGGTCGGAGGGTCGCCGGCAAGTGCGGTGCTTTGGGCGCGAATCAATGCCGAGCAAGCGACGCTAGAAGGCTCACTGTCGGCGCGAAAATTAAAGGAACTGGCGAAGGCTGAACTTGAAAAACGCAAGACGATGCGGATGACGGCAAAATCGCTCTTCGAGCGGCGAAAAGGCGTGCTGGCGGCGGACGAATCAACAAAAACTCTGACCGAAAGACTGGTGCGGGCGGGGATTCCGAGCACCGCAGAGCGCAGGCGCGAGTATCGAGAGCTCCTACTCACGACACCAGAGCTGCGTGACTATGCTAGCGGGGTGATTTTGAGCGAAGAGACCGCGAAGCAAAAGACGACAAAAGGACGGAATTTCGTTGCGTATCTAATCGACAAGGGGATTATTCCGGGAATTAAGGTCGATCAAGGTCTGGCGCGAATGCCGGAAACGGGCGAAGTTTATACGCTCGGATTAGACGGATTGTCGAGTAGGCTGAATGAGTTTTACAAAATGGGATTTCGGTTTGCGAAGTGGCGGGCGAAATTCCAGATCGCGAAAGATGAACCGAGTTTTACAGCGGTGGAGCGGAATGCTGAGGATTTGGCGAGCTGCGCAAAAGAGTGCCAGCTCGCGGGGATCGTGCCAGTCGTTGAGGTCGATATTGTATCGGACGGGGATTTTTCGATCGAAAAGTCAATCGAAACGTCAAATCGAGTCCTCGAAACGGTGTTCGCCAGGCTAGAAGAACGGCGGATCGATTTTGCGAGCTGCATCCTGAAGACAAATATGATTATGGCTGGGAAGGACGCGGTGATTCCGTCGACGCCGGGCGACGTCGGGATGGCGACAGCGGCGATCCTCAAACACGTTGTGCCAGAAAATCTGGCGGGAGTATTCTTGCTCAGTGGTGGGCAGGAAGCAAAAACGGCGACGAAGAATTTGACGGCGATTTGCCAGAATGGGCCGTTCGATTGGGGCGTGACCTTCGCATTCGGGCGAGCGTTGCAAGATCCAGTCTTACAAACCTGGCGCGGGAAAGCCGAAAACGCCAAAGCGGCGCAGGCGGCGCTAAAGCGCCATCTGCAAGACAACACTGAAGCGTTGCGGTATCTAGAGTAGGGGGATCAATAAATACCCGCCTGTAACGGCGGGTATTTATTTCTAGATGTTAGTTCCCTATTCTTCCTTAGCGGATTCAGCAGGAGCATCTTCGGCCTCGGCAGGAGCAGCAGCGTCTTCGGCTTCGCGAGCAGCAGCTTCGGCGGCTGGGTCGTAGACGTTAGCGATGACCGTAGTATTCTCGAGTTCTTTGTCGACAAGTTCGACGCCACTCGGGAGCGACAGATCGGCAAGAGTGAGTTTAGAATCGAGGCCAGCAAGTTTCGAGCCGTCGACGACAAGCTCGTTCGGCAGGTCGGAAGGCTTCGCTTTGACATCAATCTCTTCGAGAACCTGAAGCAGGACGTAGTGAAGTTTCGCGGCTTCTGACTGCTCAAAGTCGGCAACACGAATTGGAGTCGTAGCTTCGACGATCTCGTCGGCAGAAACGGCCTGGAATTCGACGTTGATAATGCGGCGACTGACTGGATCAATTGAGACATTTTTTGCGATGGCGAGCTGCGGCTTACCGTCAATAACGAGCTCGACTGGAGAGTGATATCCAGACTCGCGTAGAGCTTTTTCGGTCGGATTATAAGCGGAGGCAGCTAAAATCGGTGTTTCCCCGCCATAGATAACCGAAGGGATCAAACCGGCAGCGCGCAAGTTTTTCGACTTATGCCCCTGGTCAGTGCGCTTCTCCAAAACTAATTGACTAGACATATTATGATATAACTCCTTTGTTTTAACCATTTTACTACATTTACAGATATCTGACAAGAGATAAATTGACAAAAGTCAGTTTTATTCTATGCAAAGGCAACTGAGATGATTACTCGCGGTTACGGCCACGGACTCGGCTAACGATCCAGAAGATAATGAGGAAGATAAAAGCAATAACAGCGATTAAGAACCAGATCGGGCAAAGGAAGACGATCTTTTCCTCGACGGATTCGGTGTCAAAAATCTTAATCGTTTGGCGGACACGGAAGATGCCGAGATGCGGAGCGTCGTCCCAAGAGATTTCGGCATAGCGAGTGGTTTCGGGGAAGATGACATTCGTCTCAGGATGATCCTCGTTCGTATAGACTTCTTCGTCACCGAAAAGTGGGAAAACTTGGAGAATATATTGTGCGCGAGTATAAACGTTACCGGTGTTTTCGACGATTGAAGTAGCGGTAATCGGGGGATTGAAGCGAATACTGGCGATTTTGTTTTCGAGGATGCTGCCGGATTTTTTGATTTCGCCGTTAACGTTGCCGAACACGATGAAGCCGAGCTGACGCAAAGTTTGGACGGCGTTAGAGTCTTCTTCGCTGGTCTCTTCCATTGTCACCATGATGCTGGCCGCTTGCGCACCACCGTGAGCGTCGGATGGAACGGTAATGCGGTAATTCAGAAGCGTTTCCTGGCCTGAAGTTAAAAAGCCCTCGTCTTTGTCGACCTCGATCCATTTCGACAGCTCTGTGTAAATAGTGTCTTTTTCGTAATCGGCATTGTAATTTTGGTCTACGATGCTGTAAGGAGCGAAGGTTACGCTGTAATTAAAGTCTTGTTTGCCAGAGTTGCGGATCGTAAAAGAGCCGACGTAAGACTTGCCCGGCTCGAGGGTCTCGTAGCTGGCCTGACTAGGCGTAATCGCAAGGCGATACTCGGGGAGTTCTTCCTCGGCCGCAGAGACGGGACTAACAAACGATAAACTAGATGCGATGCTAAAAATTACAGCAAGCAGTGAAGCCGAGAATACACGCATGGCAGTTTTAATTTTATACATTAACCTCCTTATTTTTATTCATTATAGCACGGAACTAAACACTTTGATAAACATAGCCAGAAAATATCACCCCGAAGGGTGATATTTTAAGAAAGGCGTAATAATTTATACTTAGGCGGCAGGTGTGTTCGCAGCGTTAGTTGCCGTGAAGACAACGGTGTCGGTGTAAGTACCACCAGCTTGGCCGTTGATAACATTGGCACCGAAGACGATGTTGTAGTTGTCGCCCTCTTCAGGTGTGGATTTATCACCTTGGTTCGCAGTGCGGTCGTTGATATTCTCCGCGGTCGCTTTGATTGCTTTCCAGGTCGAAGCAGCAGTAGCGGCGGTTACAGCATCCGCGAGGCCGAAGTCAGTGATAGTTTCACTGTTCGCTTTGGTCGCGCCGACGAGGTAGCCCCATTCTGACTTATCAGAAGTGAAAGTTGTGGCAGCGATTGGCGTGATTTTGGCACCCTGACCGTTGTTAAGGTTAAGATCGGCATCTTTGTCTTTGATGGTCAATTGATAACCGCTGGTGTTGTTACTCTTGACGTTGATCGTGGTACCGCCTTTGTAGAGGCCAGCAATCGTGGTAGGCGCTCCGGTCTGGATGAGATTAACATTCTTGTCAACAACGCTGGTTTCGATGCTCAAGACGTCACTAAGGACGAGGGTAAGAGTCGTATCGGTGCTGACCCATTTTGGATTCGTCTCGTTACCGCCACCATAGTTTAATGATGTGTTGCTGTTGTCTTCGTTACCTTCCTGCCATTTAGTCGCTTCAGCATATGAGCTCAAAGGCAAGGCGGCAACGCCGAGGCTAAGAGCAACGCCAAACATGGCGAGGGCTTTTGTTGTATTAGACATAAGTTCTCCTATTTGTCTTTAGTATTTATTATTACGACTTTTGTGTCTTTTTCATTATACATGAGCGGGAAGGGCGGGTCAATGGCGGATTTTGGAGTTTTTGAAGGTTCTGATAGATGTTCTGTCGGCGTAAGAAAAACGTTGTAAAAATACAACGTTTGATGGTTATAACTTAAGGATCTGCTTGAGATACTTCCCGGTCGGGGTTTTGTCATCTTTGGCGAGTTGCTCCGGAGTGCCTTCGGCGACGACTTGACCGCCATGTAAGCCGCCCTCGGGCCCCATGTCAATAATCCAGTCGGCGGTTTTGATCACATGAAGGTTGTGCTCGATAATGATCATCGAGTTACCGCCGTCGACGAGCTTACCAAGGATTTTGAGCAAGCGATTAACATCGTCAGTATGCAGGCCGGTAGTAGGTTCGTCGAGAATGTAAAGAGTCTTGCCGGTGCTGCGGCGAGCGAGTTCGGTCGCGAGCTTAATGCGCTGAGCTTCGCCGCCGGAAAAGGTTGTTGCGGGCTGACCGAGTTTGATGTAACCAAGACCGACTTCTTGGATGGTCTTGAGCTTTGGGAGGATGGCCGGGATGTTAGCGAAAAACTCGACCGCCTCGTCAACTGTCATGTCGAGCACTTCGGAAATGTCTTTGCCCTTATACTTGATTTCAAGAGCTTCGCGATTGTAGCGCTTGCCATGACAGGTCGGACAGGTAACATAGACGTCGGGAAGGAAGTGCATCTCAATTTTGTTCACGCCGTCGCCTTGACAATTCTCACAGCGGCCGCCCTTGATATTAAAGCTGAACCGGCCGGCTTTATAGCCGCGGACTTCAGCTTCGGGCTGGCGAGCAAAAAGTTCGCGAATCTGGTTAAAAACGCCGGTATAGGTCGCGGCGTTCGAGCGCGGGGTGCGACCAATCGGGGACTGATCAATGACGATACATTTGTCCAGGAACTCGATGCCGTCGATCCGATCATGGAGACCGGCGACAGTCTGGGCACGGTGGAGACGAGCGAGAAGTTCGTTCGCAAGGATCTCGTTCACGAGGGTAGACTTGCCCGAGCCGGAGACTCCGGACACGACCGTCATGACGCCGAGAGGAAATTTGACGGTGATATTTTTGAGATTATTTTCACGAGCGCCAACAACAACAAGCGCTTGGTCTTTTTTCGGACGGCGGCGCTTCTTCGGGACCGGGATTTCGAGTTTGCCAGAGAGGTATTGGCCAGTAATCGAATGATCATTCTGAGCGATTTCGTCCGGAGTGCCAGCAGCAATCAGGCGACCACCGTTTTTTCCGGCGCCCGGGCCAATATCAATGATAAAATCAGATTCGCGCATAGTATCTTCGTCATGTTCAACGACGAGGACGGTATTCTTGAGATCGCGGAGATGTTTTAAGGTCGCGATAAGTTTGTCATTATCGCGTTGATGGAGACCGATCGACGGCTCATCGAGAACGTAGAGGACACCCTGAAGGCCAGAGCCGATCTGCGTAGCGAGGCGGATGCGCTGAGCCTCACCGCCGGAAAGGGTGTTCGCAGCGCGCCCAAGTTCGAGATAACCGAGGCCAACATCTTTCATGAACTGGACGCGCTCGCGGATCTCCTTAATAATCGGAGCGGCGATCATGTTTTCGGATTCAGTAAACTGAAGGTCATGATTGAGAACTTCGAGGGTCGCATCGACATCCATATTACACATGTCGACGATGTTGAGACCATGGATAGTCACAGCAAGCACGGCAGGCTTCAGACGGGCACCATGGCAAGTTTGACATTCTTTCACGCGCATAAAACGCTCGATGTCCTTACGGATAAACTCGGAATCGGTTTCACGATGACGACGCTCGAGAGTCGGGATGACTCCTTCGTAAGTCGACTGATAGGTCGCTCCGTCGCCCCATTTGCCATGACCGGCGACCTTAACGGTGTACTTCTTGTCGCCGGTACCATAAAGTAGTTGTTGGAGATGCTCAGCCGAAAGTTCGCGAATCGGAACATGGATCGAGAAGCCACATTCCGCGCCGACTGCTTCGAGGCGCTTCAGCCACCAGGACTCCTGCGTGACGCGGTTAAACGGGCGGATGCCGCCTTCGGCGATGGTCAAATTAGGATTCAAAATGAGATCAGGGTCGATTTCCATACGCGTGCCGAGACCAGTACAAGTCGGACAGGCGCCTTGCGGGGCGTTAAACGAGAAAAGGCGTGGCTCGAGTTCGGGAATAAGTTCGTCGGGGTGTAACTCGCAAGCGTAGCGCTGCGAGAAAGTATAGAGCTCATGGCCAGAGCTACGGGAAGATTCTGCTTCGGCGCTTGACGTCCTCGCACCCGTCGTCACGGGGCTCGTCGTCAAAGACGCTCCCGTTGTCGCTAAATGCGCCGTAGCAGAATTGCCCGTGCTCTGGCCATGAGCTTCGATGGTTGTGGTGTTGTCGTTAATCTTGAGAAGTTTGATAATTCCCTGGCCGAGCTCGAGAGCCTGTTCGATCGATCCGGAAATGCGGCTAACCAAGTCAGGAGAAAGAATAAAACGATCAACGACAATTTCGATATCGTGGCGGTCGTTTTTGTTTAACTCCGGAAACTCGTCCAAAGCATAAACAATTCCGTCAACACGCACGCGCGAGAAACCTTTGGTTTGATATTGCTCAGAGACGTGCTGGAAACTGCCCTTTTTCTGCGAAACGATCGGGGCTAAGAGCATCAGCTTACTACCGAGCGGCAGTCGCATAACTTCATTGACAATATCCTCAACGCTGCGGCGATGGACTTCACGATGACAAATCGGGCAATGCGGCACACCAACGCGCGCAAAGAGAAGGCGGAGATAATCATACACCTCGGTAACGGTCGCGACGGTCGAACGCGGATTGCGACTGGTGGATTTTTGGTCGATAGAGATCGCTGGACTCAGACCGGTAATACTATCGACGTCCGGCTTGTCCATCACGCCGAGAAACATACGCGCATAGCTCGACAAACTCTCGACATAGCGGCGCTGCCCTTCGGCATAGATTGTATCAAAAGCAAGACTAGACTTCCCCGACCCGGAAAGACCGGTGATTACGACCAGTTTGTCTCGAGGAATATCAACATTGAGATTTTTGAGGTTATGTTGCCGTGCGCCACGGATTCGAATAAAGTTTTCGTCCATTTCGCCTGTAATTATACAGCAAAATGCGCAAAAAGACAATTAGGCGTCAGGCGTAGTCGCTGGGCTGGAGGCTCTGATACCAGAGCAATAATTCTTCCAACAAGTAAGCACACTCATCAGCCGTTTTGTTACCGAAAGTCTCGTCGCGAGCCAGAGATTGCTGGATCCGAGAAATTTCTCTGAGAAAAATTTCGGACTGTTTCGTAAGGCGCGCGGTGCGATATTCCTCCCATTTCGCGGTCTCGTCAGCAGAGAGAGTGGTCGGAAAATTTTTAGCTTTATAATGTAACAGCAGTTCAGCGAGACGCTCATCCGCGAAAGGAGGATGATAATCCGCAAGATCTGCGGCGCCATTGTTGCGCACCGTGGAACAAAGCAAGCGATCATGGTCGTCGAGAAAACTGTCATAGAGCGCTGATTCAGCATCGGAAGAAGGCGGATAATCGGGGCGCTTCAGGGCAGCCATCTGCTCGACAAATTCAGGGTGAGCTTGGAGAGATTGAAGATTTGCCTGGACAGCTTCGGCGGTCAAGCCGATGCGCTCCCAAGCGCCGCTTTTTTCGAGAACACCGAGCGGAGCGACTGCTGGACAATGATTATACTGAAGTTTTTTAACAATCGGAAAATAGTGTTTTTCCCACGGTTCTAGATCGCGATAAGAGCGCTTTGGGTCGGGTTTTGTAGTCTTATAACGCTCGCGACTGGACTTTTCTTGCGCCAATAATTCGTCGAGGTTATAGCGCAGGTCAAAAACAAGCAGGTTGCCATTCGGCGCGGCCGCGATCGGATAGGCAACCGTCGTCTTCTCGAACTGCGAGGGGTAGCGCCCAGACGAATAGACGAAAGGCTGCGGACGGTCAAGGTTAATAAGCTGCTGAATCTGACGCTTATTGCGGAGATTATACAAAAAGTCAAAGAGTTGGGGCTGTTTCGTTTTAATGAGTTTTGTCACCTCGATCAGTGCGACGACGTCAGCGAGAGCATCGTGCGCATGTTCATGCTCAATATGATTCAACTTAGTCAAAAGTTCGAGACGATTCGTCGGTCGACCGTCGGGAGAAAAAGGCCACTCGATCCCTTCGGGGCGGAGTGCGCGCGTCATACGTACGACGTCGAGCAAATCCCAGCGGCTCCGATCGTCGCGCCATTGCCATTCGTATGGATCATAAAAATTGCGCCAGAGAGTATGGCGCATGAATTCATCATCGAACCGAACAGAGTTATAGCCCATGACCGTCGTGCCGGGTGTAGCCATCTCCTCGACAACAAAACGGCAGAAATCACGCTCGGTCAGGCCGTCTTGGCGGGTAGATTGAGGAGTGATGCCAGTGACCATGATTGCGCTCGGGCTAGGAAGAGTGTCGTCAGCGAGCTCAACAAGGAGATTGATCGGATCACCAATCGGATTAAAATCCGTATCGGTGCGTTGCCCAGCGAACTGCATAATGCGGTCGGCGCGCGGGTTCAAACCAGAAGTTTCAAGGTCATAAAAGAAAAAGGTGGCGGGCATATAGTGTGTATTATAGCACAGAAAGGTGAGGGCCGCACGAAAGTGCGGCCCTGCATGATTGAAGGAAAAGAGCTTGGAGGTTACGTCCCTTGAGAATGTTTTAGGCGTCGGCCGCTCCGAGTTCGAGATCAAGGAGGATGTATTTCCTCTTTGTCTCGGTTTCGTGGGCGCTACCAGGAGCATTCTGAGAGGGGGCGTCCTGCTGCGGAGAGGGTGCGGGGTTATCGGCGGGGTCGGCAACGGGCTGAGCAATCTCCTGAGGGCGTTTCAGGGTGCGGGGAGAAATCTTCTCCGTCGACCCATCAACGTAGGTGATTTCGCCGTCCGTCACTCGGAGAACGCGGTCTTTCTGGGTCAGGTCGAACAGGGTATAGGGAGTCTCCGCTTGCGCAGCGGCGTCTTTCATGGCCTGATCGTAGGCCAGCCTGTAGACCTTTTTGCGGTACAGCTCCCGGTCCACAGAAAACGTCTCGAGGACTTTGTCTCTATGTTGCGCTTCGATGCGCAGCATGGAAAAGTACAGGAGTACGCCGTAGACCAAGCTGACCGCGGTAATGCCGCCGATGGCGTAGAGATCGGCGACGAGGTCGCAGTCTTCGCCGGCCACACAGAGATGGTCGAGCGCGAATTGGACGGCGCCCCGATAACACTGGTCAACGAGTGTCATCCATACGAGGATAACGCCGAAGACGGACACGATGGCGGGGATTTTTCCGCTACCACTAAAGCGGCGGCGCCAGCAGGCGTGGCACTCCCGGCTCGCGAGCGCGATTGCGCAGCAACTGTAGATACAGAGAAACAGGATGGCGACTGCAAACTTTTCGGACATAACAAGCTACCTCCATACATAAAATTCGTTATGTGCTACCCCTGTCTCAATCCCTAGATTAAGGATATTTCGCAAGGGTATACTACCATTGTAGCACAGATGATGAAATTTGTCAATAGTTTTATGGTAGAGGCTGGGCAGATTTGCTCGGAACTGGGGATGCGAACGCGCTTTCGCACATTACGTGAAGTAATGTACGAGCTAACCGGCATCGAGCCTCGCGGGGAGAGATAACGTCACACTTTCGACAGAAACTCGTCGACTGCGCGATTGAAGCCTACGGGCTGTTTTTCGGCGACAAAATGGCCGCCCGGAATAAATACTAATTTCGCATTGAGAATGCTCCTCGCGATTTCGCGGGTGTGGTCTTCTTTAATCATATCTTTCGTGCCGGCAATGACGAGGGTTGGCGCTTTAATTTAGTTTAATTCCCTTGCGTCGAGGTTTGGCTCACTGACCATCAGACCTAAGATTTCGGCATTTTTCTTGGCTTCTGCAGATTTATGAGCGAACTTCTTAGCAACTCTGTAACTGAGCTCAATGAAGAACTGTGTTGTGCCTTTGACGCCCTCAGTATTCAGATTACCGCCATTTAAGATTAAGGCTTTTACCTTCTCGGGATATTTGAGCACGAACTTCATCGCGATATTAGCACCATATGCGTACCACTACGCAAAAGCAGATGCGCCTTGATGAGAAATAAAAACAGCTTTGTTTTATATGGTTATAGCCAACATAAAAAGACACTATTTCTAGTGTCTATTAAACCTACATTTATGGAGCCGCGACCGGGATTTGAACCCGGGACCTCATCCTTACCATGGTTATC
>CAYXZG010000006.1:0-32199 GCA_964469535.1 uncultured Candidatus Saccharibacteria bacterium | reverse complement strand
CGACCTCATGCGCATCTTCCAAGGCGACCGCATCGCTATGATTATGGCTCGACTCGGCGTCGACGAAGATATGCCTATCCAAAACAAAAGCGTTTCCAAAACTCTTGAGGCTGCCCAGAAACGCATTGAGGGCTTCAATTTCGACTCTCGCAAGAACGTTGTCCAATACGACAACGTCATCAATCGTCACCGTAAAGTTGTTTACGGTATGCGCCGCAAAATTCTCGATGGCGAAAACATCCACCACGAAATCAAGCGCCTCATCCAATCTACCGCTGAGGATCTTGCCAAAGACAGCTCTCGCGTCAATCCTAAATTCAAAGAGGAATTCCTTGCCGTTTTCGACCATACCGATCCAGAACTTGTTGAAGAAATTGGCAAAAAACGTAAAGAGAAAGACCGCGTCTCGACCGCGCTTGCCGAAATCGAACGTCAATATGCCGAAAAAGAAGCCGAATTTGGCGACGAAGTCATGCGCAAAATCGAACGTGAAGTTTACCTTAAGATTCTCGACACTCTCTGGATGCAACACCTCGAAAATATGCAGCACCTTCGTGAGGGCATCCACTGGCGCAGCATTGGCCAACGCGATCCGCTCGTCGAATATCGCAGCGAATCCCAAAAACTTTTCGACGGTCTTGAAAAGAACCTCCGTGAGGAAGTTCTAAAAATCCTCCTCAGCCTCACCAAACTCGAAGCCCACTCTGAAAAACTCACCGACGGCGAAGAATATGAGTCCGAGCTCACCAAGATGGCCGCCAGTAGCACCGAAAAAGGCGTCAACGAAATCAGCGCGGGCGAAAAGAATCTTGATCATGAATTTAAAGAAGACGCTAAATCTGCCGAATCAACGAGTTATAATCAAAAGCACAATTCTGTCAAGCAGGAACGCAAGAAAGAGCGTCAAAACAAGAAAAAGGGGAAACAACAATAAAACATTCTGCTGAAGAAGTCGTCTTAGCATCGGGTGCAAAGGGTTTACTGGTCGACGTGCCTGGCGCTAGCGTTATGACCACGAGGTTTCAATTTCGTGCTGGTATGCGCTACGCCAAACGTCCTGAAGTTTACGAAATCGCCCACATCGTCGAACATCTCGCTTTTGGCGCCAATGCCAAATATCCCGACGAGCAAAAATTTGAAGCCGACTTTACCAAAAACGGTGCTTATCATAACGCCTGGACTTCCGACTTCTCCGTCTGTTACGAAAGCGAGTGCGCCGATTTTGAATGGGATCGCATTCTTGCCCTCCAACAAGTCGCTATCGCTCAGCCTAAATTTAACGAAACCGAACTCAAAAGCGAAAAAGGTAACGTCCGCGCCGAGTTAACCGGCTACATGAATGATTACTCACGCCTACTTTGGCCTCGACTCCAGCAAGCTATTGGCGAGAATGTCCCCAATCTCCAAGAACGCATCCATACTATTAGCAATGTCGAACTTAAAGATATTCGCGAGCATTATCGTCGTACTCATACCGCTCACAACATGCGTTTTATCATCGCCGGCAATCTTCGCCACCGCAAGCGCGAAATTATTAAAGCCCTCAATTCCTGGGATCTCAAACCTGGAGAACGCTTCGAGGTGCCGATCGACGAGCTTCACGGCGCAGCGCCAATTTTGATCCGTCGCAAAGACGCCTCAAACATCACTTTTGCCTTCTCTTGGCTAGTCAATCGCAAGCTCTCGCCTTCCGAAATGTATGCCATGAGTTGTCTCAATCATATCCTCAACGGCACGACCAATAGTCGCATTTTTGGCCAAGCCCGTCGCAATGGGCTGATTTACGGAATGAGCAGCTATCTCTCAAATGGCTGGCATAATGCCTCTTGGGACTTCGACGGCGAGGTCAACGCCGAAAGCGCCCCCAGCCTCTTTGCACTCATTCACCGCGAAATCGGCAAAGTCCTCAACGGCGAAATCGCGGACGAAGACATCGAAGCCGCCAAATCCTACGCCACTGGTCGCTACCAAATGGGCGCCCAAACCGTCGGCCAAATCACCGATTATTACGCCGATGACTATTTTACCAATGGCACCGTCGAGAGCTACGACCGCACGCCATATTTCATTAAAAACGTCGACAAGACCAGCATTATCAATCTTACGCGCGAGTTTATTCATCATGATACCTCCGCCCTCGTTGCTGTCAGCTCCGTCGAAAAAGCCCTTATTAATGATCTCGCCGAACAACTCAAATTCTAGTTCAAATTCTGAGATATTTTACCCTATCTTTCCATTATAGCACACTTATTCTAAAAAGTCAATAATTTTTATGCTTTTTCTTACCAAAATCAAAAATTTTCCTGGTTTTGTGCTACAATTAAGCCATGAAAGTTAGGATTCTTGGATACGGCAAAGAGGGAAAAAGCGCCGAACAGTACTTCTCGAAACATCATCATCAGGTTCAAATTTTTGATAATTTTACACCCGACGAAATCCGAAACAAAGATTTTTCCAGTTTTGACCTCGTTCTACGCAGTCCTTCACTTCGACCATCATCCGGCTGGTCCAGCGTCACTAAATATTTCTTCGAGCACTGTCCTTGTCCCATTATCGGTGTCACCGGTACTAAAGGCAAGGGAACTACCTGCTCCATGGTTGACGCTATACTTAAAGCGCTCGGATATCAAACTTGGCTAGTCGGCAACATTGGCACGCCCGCCATCGACATATTGGATCAACTTCTCGACCCTCAAGATCAAAAAGATCAAGCTAGCCAAAATCATGTCGTCATCTATGAACTAAGTAGTTTTCAGCTTTGGGATCTTGACCGCTCTCCGCATATCGCCGCCGTCCTCCGGATTGAGCCAGATCATCTCAACATTCACGGCAGCTTTACGGATTACACGGAAGCCAAATCTAATATCGTCCGCTGGCAAAAACCAGACGATAGTTGTATCTATTATGCACCCAATCCTGATTCTACAAAAATCGCCCTGCTCTCTCCTGGGCATCATATACCATACCCCGTCGAATCGCCAAATCGTTGTCTTGAATCTGCGCTCAACGCCCTACAAATCCCGGGCGATCATAATCGTGAGAACGCTCAAGCCGCTCTCCTCACTGTCGCTGCTTTTCTAAATTTACCCCTCGGCGAACTTCTCGAGAAGTATCGCCAACCGATCACAACCGCTCTCGCAAATTTCCGTGGTCTGCCCCATCGCATTGAGTTCTTACGCCTGTTACGCAACGTCCTATACTATGATGATACGTTTTCTACTACACCCCCCGCGCTCAAAGTTGCACTCGCCGCCTTTCCCCAATATCCTCTCATTCCCATTATCGGCGGACGCGACAAGACCGACAATGCCGACCTCCCCGAAATCGCCGCTCTCATCCTCGAAACCCCCAACCTCCAAAAGGCCATTCTCATTGGTGAAAGCGGCCATGCGCTCGCCAAAATCCTCCCCCCAGACAAATTCATCGTTTCTGAAAGCCTCAAAGACGCCGTCCTTACCGCCCAAAACCTCGGCGAACAACTTTCTACCGAAGCCGTCGTCATCATGTCACCAACTGCCGCCAGCTTTGATATGTTTAAAAACGAATTTGACCGCGGCGAACAATATCAAACCATCGTTCATAATCTCAAATAGCCATGTCTCTCAATATCCAAAAACGCCTCGAAAAACTCCGCAACGACATTCAAAATAGTTGGGCAAAGCTCAAAATTGATGATAAACTCGCGCAAATCCAGAACCTAGAAGCCAAAGTTGCCAATCCTGAGATCTGGCTAGACCCCGAGCAAGCACGTCGAGACAATGAGTCTCTCGCTCAACTCTCCGACGAAGTCTCCCCCTGGCAGCTGCTCCAAACCCAGACCAAAGACCTCGACGAACTTCTTGTACTCTCCGACGAAGAACTCGAATCCGAAATCGAAGATCAACTCACTCATCTCGAACAACAATTCGCCGAGCTTCAAAAATCTCTCCGTTTCACCAGCAAATACGACCATAACGGCGCTATTCTTCGTATTACTTCAGGCGTAGGAGGCACCGAAGCAATGGATTGGGCTGGCATGCTCGAACGCATGTATCTACGCTTCGCCGAACGTAAATCTTGGAAAGTCTCCTGCCTCGAACGTAGCGTCGGCGAAGAAGCTGGCGTCAAAACCGCCGTTTATGAGATCACTGGCACTAATATATACGGTTTTTTAAAAAGCGAGCACGGCGTTCATCGACTCGTCCGTCTTTCTCCTTTCAACGCCGATAATTTGCGCCAAACTTCCTTTGCGCTCGTCGAAATTTTGCCCATTGTCGACAATGACGATACTATCAAAATCTCCGACAAAGATCTACGCATTGATGTTTATCATTCCGGCGGCCATGGCGGCCAATCCGTCAATACGACCAATTCCGCCGTCCGTATCACCCATCTTCCGACCAACACCGTCGTCGCCATTCAAAACGAACGCTCGCAGCTCCAAAACAAGGCCAAAGCTCTAGAAATTCTGCGCGCAAAGCTCTTACAACTTCAGCAAGAACAGCATGCGGACAGTATCGACAAACTCCGTGCTGGCGAATCGGCAAAATGGGGTCAGCAAATTCGCAATTATGTCCTCCAACCTTACAAGCTCGTCAAAGACACTCGCACCAAATACGAGACGACCAACGTTGAGAAAGTCCTCGACGGGGAATTGGACGGTTTTATTGACAGCTACCTCGAAAGTCAAATCGGAAAATAACCCAAGAATCTTTTGCCATAATAACCCGCTTATGATATCATAATAATATGATTCTGCTTGATCGTGTCACTAAGATTTATCCAGGCGATGAAGAGCCCGCGCTGGATAATGTTTCGTTACACATCGAACCGCACGAATTTGTCTTCCTCGTCGGTAAATCCGGTGCCGGCAAATCTACGCTCATCAAAATGATCACCAAAGAAGAGCAGCCCGACTCCGGCAAAATCATCATCGGCGGCATCGATCTCGATTACGTTAAGCGACGCCATATTCCACATTACCGCCGTCGCCTTGGTGTCGTCTTCCAAGATTATAAGCTACTACCTACTCGCACTGTTTTCGAGAATGTTGCGTTCGCGCTCGAAATCGCCGGCATGAGCAATCGCGAGATACAAAAAACCGTCCCTAAAGTCCTCGACTTGGTCGGTCTTGAGACCAAAGGCAACAAATTTCCCACCCAGCTTTCCGGTGGCGAACGTCAGCGCGTCAGCATCGCCCGTTCAGTCGCCAGACAGCCGAAAATTCTCATCGCTGATGAGCCGACCGGGAACCTCGACAAACTTACCCGCAAAGAAATTATCGAGCTGCTCCAACGCATCAACGATTTCGGCACTACGCTTCTTGTCACCACACACGACGAGAATATCGTCAATGACCTCAGCAAACGCGTCATCACCCTGAAAGCCGGGCGCGTAGTTGATGACCAAAAATATAACGGCATTTATCGCCTTGATCGCGTCGTCGACACCGAACCAACCCCCCCAACCGCCGCTCAGCCCCAACCCCCCATCATCCAACGCATCTATACCACTCACCGCTCTACCAGCCCTTCAAAAAACGTCCCGCCCAACCTCCGCCCTACGGTTCAATATACCATGAAAATCAATCACGCTAGGTCCGCCAAATCAACGCCGCTCGCCCAAAAACCCGCTACAAAAACCATTGCCACACCAAAAACCGCCGCAAAGCCCGCCACTCCCTCCAAAAAATATGGCCACGATTCAGCAAACCAATGGTATGCCGCCAGCAAACCCCTCAAAGCCGCCCCAAAACTCAGCAAACTCGGCTCCGGACAAACCGTCAAACTTAAACCCGCGCCTAGTCTTCGTCAAACCATTACCCAACCCAACTTTCGCAAACCAAAAACCAAACAAGTAATCTAAGGCATCACTATGATCGATAAAAAAGCCATCGAAGAGTCCGGACGCCGCGCCTCTCGCAAAGCTACCAAACAAAAACAAAAAGAAAATTTGCGCACCCTCGTCGAAAACAGTAGTGTTAGCAAAATTCGCAGTACTGGTCGTATTTTGAAGTACGGTACTGCTAGTTTCGTCCGCAATGTCTGGCTTTCGATCGCCGCCACGCTCGTCATGACCGTAACACTCGTGATTTTGCTTGTCACAGTCGGCGCTAGCCTCGTCCTCAGTGCCACTGCCGAGACGATCCGTCAGCATATTGACATCACGGTTTATTTTGCTCCTCTCACCAGCTCGGAAGATCTCGAAACTATGGCCGACATCCTGCGCGCCGACCCCAATGTCAATACTGTCACGGTTTCCGATTCTGTCGCCGAATACAACAAACTCCTCGAAGACAACCGCGACAATGAAAGCTTACTTGCAACCTTAGAAGACGAGGAGATGTACCAAATCATGCTCAGCGCCACCCAAGCCGCCATACGTATTAAAGTCCATAATCCCGAAGACTTATCTAGCATTCGCAACATCGTCGACAATACCCCGCTTTTTCAAACCACGCTAGACCCCACGATGGAACCAACCTACAACGTCAACCAAACCGAAATCAAAAAGATCAATTCCTGGGCCGCCATCGCCAAAAACGGTGGAATCATTCTCGGTATCGTTTTTCTCGTCATTTCCGTGCTTGTCATTTTTAATACGATTCGCATGGCCATCTTCTCTCGCCGCGAAGAGATCTACATGATGCGTCTCGTTGGAGCCGACACTAGCTTCATCCGCGGACCTTTTCTCGTTGAGGCGCAAATTTCTAGCATTATCGCCGGCATCCTCGCCAGCACTATCGCCTTTGTCGCCTTTAAACTCCTCGCTCCTAGTCTCTCCGCTTACGGCATCAACGTTTCGACGGTAGCTACTTTTATAGAAACTAATCGCCTTGTCATCGTCTACGCAGTCGTCATTGGCATCGGCATCTTGATTGGCACCATCTCCGCACGCCTCGCTATGCAGAAATACCTCAAATAGCTCTCTCACTTTTACTTTTATGCTTATCTGTGATATATATAATATATATGGTAAAGCAAAAACACAAAACAATTGGTTTACGTAAAATTATTGCCCTCACGGCGCTAGTCCTAACTTTCGTCATTACCGAATCTCTACTTTTTACCGAATCAAAACCCGCCCGCGCCACTTATCCTGCCGGCTGTGTCACCCAAGCCTGCCGCGATGCCGCCGATCGTGCCGCAGCCTCCGAAACCGCCGCCGCCGAAGCTGCCGCCAGCGCCCAAACTCTCGAAGGCGAAGTCGCTCGTCTCAATTCCGAAATCACCGCCCTCGAAGACGAAATCGCCATGAATCAAGCCATCGCTAACGATCTCTCTGAGCAAATCGAAGTTAATACCTCAAAACTCACGCTCCAACGCACCGCCCTCGCTCGGCTCCTCGTTGATTTACATTTCGAAGAAGACCCTGACGCGATCCTCCTTCTCGCAAGTAGCAATTCTCTCAGCGATCTCGCCGAGAAACAAACCCGTCAAACCACCGCAAAAACTCAGATCGCCGCCTCCGCCGAATCAATCAAGAATCTCAAAAACGAACTTGAGTCTCAAAAGTCCAGCGTTGATGCTTTAATTGCTAGTGCCGAGACCAATCGCGCCGAAATTTCCGCGCGTCGCAATCAGCAACAAGAGTTGATCGCCCGCTACGAAAACGATTCAGCAGCCTACGAGCGCGACGCTGCTGCCGCCCGTGAAACCATGCAACAAGAAATTGCGGCCGAAATTGCCCGTTATAATACTAGTGGTGTGGTCGGCGAAGGCTACAATAGTTACCCCTGGGCTGACCGCTGTCCGCAAGACAACGTCGAGTACATCGTCGTTGGCGGCTATGTTTGTCAATGTACCAGCTATGCTGGCTGGAAGGCCCAAGAATATTACGGCATCTACATTTCTTCATGGGGCGATGCTAAAAGTTGGGGCTATAACGCCGAGCGCCAAGGTTACGTCGTTAACGACATCCCCGCCCCGCACACCATTGCATACAGCACCTCCGGTATTTACGGGCATGTCATGTGGGTAGAAAGCGTCAATTCTAATGGCACAATTAATCTCACTGAATACAACAATAGTGGTAGCTCGAAGAGTGGGCTGCCTGGCGATTTCGGTGCACGCTACAACGTTAACCCTTCCATGTACTATTACATTCACCTCGACGAACGGCTCTGGTAACATAGGCACTATTGTGCTATAATGCTACCATGGCAAAAAAATGGGAAGAACGCAAAGTTAGCCTTGGTGGCGCAATTATTGGCGCCGTCGCAACATTAATCATTGGTACTTTTATCGGCGTAAACTGGAACAGCTTTTCTACCAACGTACTTCCATATCTCGGCATCGGATCTAGTTCCGCTACCACCATCGATTGGTCGCCTCTCGACGAGGTCTATCGCACTTTAGCGACTAATTACGATGGAGAGATTGACCAATCCACCCTCGTCGAAGGCGCTAAGAAAGGACTTGTCGCATCCGTAGGTGATATCTATACCGAATATATGACCGCCGAAGAAAACAAGGAGTACCAAGCCGCCCTCCATGGCGATGTCGGCTCCGGCATCGGTGTCGAAATGGCCTTACGCGACGGATATGTCCGTATCTTACGCGTCCTGCCCGACAACCCCGCCATACGTGCTGGAATTAAAGCTGGCGACATTATCTATAAAATCGACGATGAAGAAGTTTATGCCGACACTAGCGAAAACATTAGTCTCAAGCTTCGCGGCGCCGCCGGCACTTCCGTCAAACTCACGGTTGTGCGTGACGGTGAAGAAAAATCCTTCGATCTTGTCCGCGAGCCAATCAATAATGTCTCCGCCTACGTCACCTATGACGGCTCAACTGCAATTATTACTATTACCCGTTTCGACAGCGACACCGGAACTATCGTTCAAAAAATCGTCGAGAATGAATTTCCCGAGAAAAACGTCAAAAAAGTCATTCTCGATCTGCGCAGCAACGGCGGCGGTTACGTTAATGCCGCCAAAGATCTGCTTTCCCTCTGGATCGATGGCGAACCGATTCTAATTCAAAAAGGTGCACATTCCGGCGATTCAACCACCTCCGCCAACCGCGGCAAAGCCAAACTCTCTAATACTCCAACCATCGTCCTCACGAACGGCGGCACCGCCTCCGCCTCAGAAATCGTCGCCGGCGCGCTCAAAGATTATAATAAAGCCACCGTCCTCGGCGAAACTACCTACGGCAAGGGTGTCGTCCAGACCCTCTTTGACCTTTCTCGCGGCAGCCTGATCAAGATCACCACTGCTCGCTGGTACACGCCCAATGGTTCTAGCATCAACAAAGAGGGAATCACCCCCGACATTGAAGTCGAGCTCACCTACGACGATTTAAACCATAACCGTGATCCGCAGCTCGACGCCGCCAAAAGGCTTGACCTCCAAAAATAAACTTTATATAATATATCTATGATCAAAGTATACACAACTCAAACTTGTCCATATTGTCACGCTTTAATGGAATGGCTCGACCAGCAAGGTGTCGAGTACGAAGAGGTCGACGCTTCCGCCATGACCGATATCAGGGCCGTCCCCGTCACCGAAATCAACGGGGAACGTATCGTCGGCTTCGATCGCCCCGCCATCAAACAAGCCCTCGCCAGACTTAATTCTTAATTTTCATGTCTGACCCTACAACCCACTCTCGCACCCGTCCTCGCCCCGTCGTCCTTTCGCCACTCAAAAAACCCGAGCTCATCCTCGTCCACGGTTTTCGTGGCTCACCGCTCGGACTCGCCAAAGTCGCCGACTATTTGCGTCAGGCCGGATATATCGTCCACGTTCCTGCAATTCCGCCCTTTGGCGGTGCCCCGACCCTCCAGTCCTACACTGCCTCCAGCTACGCTCGCTTTTTGATTGATTATATCAAAGAAAATTCCATTTCTCATCCAATCCTTATTGGTCATTCTATGGGCTCGATCATCGTCGCTGCGACCGCACAATTCTATCCTGAATTTCTCTATGACAAAATCATTCTCATGTCGCCGATCTCGGCTAAACCCGCCCCGCCCATTGCCGCACTTGCTCCGTTTTCCGCCTCTTTACCCATTAAGTTTGTCGATTACATTACTACTCGCTACCTTTTTCGACCAAAGAGCCACGCTTCCTTTCGCGAGATTCTCGACCTCACGCATCAATGT
Organism: uncultured Candidatus Saccharibacteria bacterium; assembly: GCA_964469535.1. Lineage (GTDB taxonomy): Bacteria > Patescibacteriota > Saccharimonadia > Saccharimonadales > Saccharimonadaceae > Nanosyncoccus. Next base: position 22,107 of record CAYXZG010000006.1, on the reverse strand, counting down.
AGTTATGATCATCCACCTCGTCGATCCGATTTACGTGCCGCCGCATCTTTTTCTGCCCATACTTCCGTCGCCGACTTTTCGCCACAACAAAAAGTCCTTCTGCTTGCCGGCGAAAAAGATCGCCTTGTTCACCAAAGTGCTACCCGCCACCTCGCCGAGAAGCTTGACGCCGATCTCGTTTTCTTACCACAGACCGGCCATCTCCATAATTACGAAAAGCCACAAGAAACTGTCGCAGCTGTTCTTAACTTTCTCAACAAACCTTAAAATCTTACACCCATCTTACAAAATCTTACACTTACTTTATTTTTTCTTACTCCGAAATAGTCCGCGCCGTTCACGGTCTTTTTTCTTGCCCTTCAGCTCAATCGCCTCATCGTAAATTTCTACAAAACGTTTCAGAGTTCTATTCAAATCATGTTTTTGAGCAATCTTTAAGCTCCATTCGCTATATTTTTGTTGTAATTTCTGATTCTGTAAAATCTTCACTAACGCATCCGTTATTTCCGCGACATTACCCGGCCGGCACAGGATTCCATTCCTACCATTTTGGCACAATTCGCGCACTGCCCCCGCATCTACTGCCACTAGCGGCAGCCCTGTCGCTGCCGCCTCAATCAAAACTATCCCCTGCGTTTCCGTCTCACTCGCCGTCGCGAATACCGTCGCCGCGTGATAAATCTCCATCACGTCCGGCGGCATGATTCTACCCGGAAACTTCACATTTTTCTCAATTCCCAAAGCCCGCGCCAAATCCACCAGTCTCCTTCTATCCGTCCCATCCCCGACGACCACCAATTCCGCCTCTGGCACTTTCTCGAGCACCCCCGCAAAAGCCGTCACGACATTGCTAATACTCTTTTCCGGATCAACCCGCCCAACATACAAAACCCTAAGTTTATTTTCTGACAAATGATACTTTCTAAGAACTCGTACTTTTGGCTTTCCGGGATTAAATTTCGACAAATCTACCCCGTTCGAAAGCGACTCGACTGTCACCTTGAATCTACGTCGATTCTTCGGCACCAGATCTTCGATCGCCATCTGCGTCGGCATTGTCGCATATTCCGAATGTTTCAAAAAACTCGCCATATAGGTCCGTAGTACCGCATCAAGCGGCCGTTTAATTGGCTTTAATAGTTTCACCTGACTTGTCAAATTGTCCGGGTATGCGTGTCCTGTACTCACCATCGGCACTTCATATTTCTTTGCATAACGTCTCGCGGCAATCGCAATCATTTCCGCAGTCTGATTGTGAATCACGTCAGGACGAAACTTATTCAACGCTTTTTTTAGCTCCGGGTACGGATCTACCGTAATCCAAAGACCATGTCGGTATGCCAACCTCGGCAAACTTTTTTTTAAAATCTTCTTGCCTTCCGGTATATCATTAATCTGATCTGGATAAAACGGAAACCGAATCGAACGCAAAAAAACCGTCGTCACTCCGTCTTGGCGCGTCCGGTGTTTTTTGCCAGTAAAACTCGGGCAAATCACCATGACTTCATGTCCTTGTTTCGCCAAGCCTCTTGCTAAATTGTGCGCAAAAACCGCCACGCCATTTGACATCGGATAATACAAATCTGAGGTAATCGCAATTCGCATATTTATCATATTATATCATAGTTTCATAATTCTACCGAGTGATTGATTTTGTGCTAAAATAATTCTATGAAGAAGCAGAAAGCTCCGTCTTCCGTTACTCTTAATCGCCGCGCCCGCTTCGACTACCAGCTCGGCGAAGAGCTTTCGTGTGGCATGGTTCTTTCCGGCCCCGAAGTACGACTCATTCGCGACCACCACGTCCAGCTCAAAGGCTCCTTCGTCACCCTGCGCAGTAACGAACTTTGGCTCAACAATTTGACCCTCGGCGCAGATACTGAACGCAACATCAAACTCCTCGCTACTCGCCGCCAAATCGCCGACCTTACTCGCGCCAAACAATCCGGCCTTCAACTTGTCCCGGTTCGGCTACTCGCCGGCGGACGTTATATTAAACTTGTCATCGCTACCGGCAAAGGCAAAAAGAAGTACGACAAACGCGAAACCATTAAAAAACGTGATATTTCCCGCAATCTAAAACAACAAAACTATTAAGGAACCCTATGAAAATATATTCTTGGAACGTAAACGGATTACGCGCTGGCCTCAAAAAAGGCACTTTTCTCGATTTTATCAACGCCACTCAACCCGACATCCTCTGCCTCCAAGAAACCAAATCCAAACCTGATCAAGTCGAAGTTGACCTCCCCGAATATCTCGAGATCTGGAACAGCGCCGAACGCCCCGGATACTCTGGTACTGCCGTCTTCACCAAAATCCAACCTCTGAGTCAATTTGCTAGTTTCACTGCCAAGATTCAAGCTAGTTTCCCTTGGAACGAAGATCGTCACGGCAATCCTCTCACTGAGGGCCGCCTCCAGACTATTGAGTATCCTCATTTTTATCTCGTCAATGTCTATGTTCCGAATAGCAAACGCGATCTCTCTCGCCTCCCGCTGCGCGAAAATCTCTGGGATCCTGCTTTACTTCAATATCTCAAAACTCTCGAACAGACCAAACCCGTCGTCATCTGCGGCGATTTCAACGCCGCTCACACACCGCTCGACCTTGCGCGCCCCAACGATAATCATAAGAACGCTGGTTTTACCGATGAAGAACGGCAGGGAATCAAAAACTTTCTCACGAACGGTTTCGTCGATACTTTCCGTTATTTTTATCCCAACGTCCAGCGCTATTCTTGGTGGTCACACTGGGCACACGCCCGCGAACGCAACATTGGTTGGCGCATTGATTATTTCCTCATTTCTGAAAGCCTTTTGCCCTATCTCGAGTCTGCCGATATCCACGAGGAATTCTTCGGCTCCGACCACTGTCCGGTCTCAATTGAACTTAATTTTGATGCTACCGCTTAGCCATGACCAACTTTGCTCCCATCAGTTCCGATTATCCGTACTGGCGAAAACAAACCTCCCCACTTTTTTCTGACCTCATCTGGAATATCCCCGAACAAAAAACCGGCGAGATCAGCCTCATCGGCGGCAACCGCCAAAATTTTTCCGCTGTCGTCCGCATCGCCGAATTCCTTTCTCAAACTTTCCCCCTCCGAGACGTCAACATCCTCCTTCCGGATGCTCTCCGCGGTCAGCTTCCACCCCTCGCTAATGTTAATTTCGCCACTTCGACCGAAAGCGGCTCCTTCGCAAAATCTTTCGACCTAAATCATACTATTTCCGACAGCCAGTTTTCTATTCTGATTGGTGACTTTTCTAAAAATTCCGCCACCGCTATCGCTCTCACCGACGCCATCGTCGCTTCTCTCACTGATCCGCACCCGCTTCTACTGACCCGCGACACTATCGACCTTCTCGCCCCAACTTTCACGCAAATTATTCCGCACCCGCATCTCTTTCTCGTTGCCTCAATGGTTCAACTCCAAAAAATTTTCCGCGCCTTGTATTATCCCAAAATGTTACTGCTTTCTCAGCCATTAGTTTCCGTCGTTGAAACTTTGCACAAATTCACCTTGACATATCTCCCAACTCTCCTAACTTTTCATCAGGATCATATCATCGTTGCACACGCCGGCAACATTGTTACCACCCACCTCGTCGACACTTCTTATTCTCCTATCTCGCTGTGGTCTGGACAACTCGCCGGCAAAACCGCTGCCCTCAATCTCTACAATCCATCCCACCCCCTCGAAGCGACTAGCGCCGCTATTTTATTCAACTAAAATTCTTCTACCCGTCCTCAAAATCGTCTACTCGTCTTCTAAAATCTTACACCCGTCGTGCGCATTCTTCTGATGCTCTGTCATAGCAAGACGATATACTTTCAAAAGCTGCGCAATTTGCGCATCCTGCAATACTTCTTTACGATGTTTCAGCATCACCGTGCTCATCTTTTCGATCTGACCTGCCGGCAAATCCTCCAAAGCCATCATCATCGCTTCCGCCTCTGGACTATCCGCCATCACGTAGCTACCCGCCGGCATAATTTCGCGCATGCACGGATCGCAGAAAAACACCGGCAACCCCGTCGCTTCCGCCTCCAGCAAAGTCATCGCCTGAACATCAAAATTATACGACACCGTCGCGCTAAGATGCGCCTCCCGCATCCGTTTTACGATCTTCGCCCTGTCCACGCGCCCGTAAAATTTTACCTTCAGATTATGCCGCTCTGCATATTTTTGTGCTTTCTTTAACGCATTACCATCACCATACACATATAATATATACGGCCGCTTCAGTCCTTTCAGCGCCATCAGCAACGGCATCATGCGTTTTTCTTTCGACACTCGGCAATTCCATACAATTTTTAGGACATCACCATCACTGAGTTTCCGCACCTCAAAATCTTCCGCTACCAATTCCTCCGGGATACCGTTCGACACAACAACAACTGGCTTCGTCACGCCATAATGCTCGATTTTCCGCGCAAAATGTTTCGACGGAGTGATCACCACATCTGCTTGCTCTGCATGATTCACGATCAAATTCCACATCTTCGCGCGCGTAAAAGTCGGTGCCTGGAATTTATCGCGTTTAACTTTGATTGTATGTGGCAAGCACCGCCCGTGCGCAAATTTTAAAACACCCGCCGTCACGAATTTCAGCGGATGCGGCACATTCACGGCAATCGCCATATCTTCGCGCCCATGCTGTGTTTGCACTAGCGGTAAGCCAAATTTCTTCGCCAATCTTACTCCCGCGATACTGCAACTCGCCTCATAATGCACATGAACAACATCAAATTCCGCAAAATTCGGGAACTTCGACAGTACAAACTCTTCTACAACCTTCGGACGTTGCGCTATGACCGAATTACTAACTTTGATTACCTTATGACTTGGCACGTTTACGACGTTCTTTTCGCGCGCATTAAACCCCGGACAAAACACCACTACTTCATGTCCACGTTTCTCCAACTCATCTTTCTGTGCTTTAATCGACGAAGCAATTCCACCCGACCCCCACGGCGCATAAATGTCAGTAAACACTGCGATCTTCATATCCTCATTATAACACAAAACTTTCTCACTCCATGTTATAATCGTCCCATGGATACTCTATACACTTATCGAACCGCCGAAAGCGTTTCACCCAAACACCCTGATAAACTCTGCGATCAGATTTCTGACGCTATTCTCGACGCCTATCTCGCCGCCGATCCCGAAGCGCGCGTCGCCGTCGAAACTTGCGGCGGGCACGGCACAGTTTTTGTGACCGGAGAAGTCACTTCTACTACACCTAACGTCGATATACCTGGTATCGTTCATCGTATCGCTGGAGACAACATGGATGTTACCGTCAATCTCGTCGCCCAAAGTCCCGAAATCGCCCAAGGCGTCGACACGGGCGGAGCCGGCGACCAGGGAATCATGATCGGCTATGCTTGCGACGAGACGCCCGAATTGCTCCCTCGCGAAATCGTTCTCGCGCGCCGCCTTAATCAATACATCTACGATCGATATCCTTTCGACGGCAAGACCCAAGTCACCCTCAAACTGAAAAACGACGAAGATGGTTACGAGTCCTACGAAATCGATTCAATCGTTGCTAGTTTTCAAAATGTTCCGAAAGCCGAATTAGAGAAACTTGTTCGTGAGTTTATTCAAAAGGAACAGCTCCCTGGCACACCCCGTCTCCATATCAATCCCGCCGGAGATTGGCAGCAGGGCGGTTTTGAGGCTGACACTGGTCTCACCGGCCGCAAACTCATTGTCGACAATTACGGTCCGCGCATTCCGATCGGCGGCGGTGCTTTTTCTGGGAAAGACCCTTCCAAAGTCGACCGCTCTGCTGCGTATATGGCTCGCCGTATCGCCACTGACTATCTCCGCAAACGCCATGCCCACGAAGTAATCGTCCGCCTCGCCTATGCCATCGGCTACGACGAGCCTCTCGAACGTACCGTTATTGTCGACGGTCAACCTGAAGAAATCGTCGGCTACGACTTGACCCCTCGTGGCATCATCAAGTTCCTCGACCTTAAACGCCCACTCTACGAACCCTCCGCCCGCTATGGTCATTTCGGCGAAGGCTTTGATTGGGACAAATAATCTCCTCCATAGCCTATATTTACACAAGTAATCTCCTAATTTATTAGGAGATTACTTTTTTATAATCCAGGATTGACTTTTCTCTCCTGGCCATATATCATTGTATTAAATAACTAATACAATATAACACATCATGGATTTTTCTTTCGATAACACCCGCCCAATTTATCTCCAGCTCGCCGAGCGGCTCGGACAATACATTATTTCTGGTCAATTTTCACCTGGCACCAAGATTCCGTCCGTCCGCGATCTCGCCGCCATTGCTCAGGTCAACCCAAACACCGTCCAACGCGCTCTCCAGGATCTCGAAGATCGTCGCCTCATTATCACAAAACGCACAAACGGCAAATTCGTAACTGACGACATCGATCACATACACCACTGCCGCGTTCATCTCGCCGAATCCAAAATCCAAACTTTCCTCAGCGAAATGTATACGCTTGGTTTGTCATGCTCCGATCTCATCAACTTTTTACAAATTTTAAGTTCAAAGGATCAAAATGAATAACCTTCTCGAATTCAAAAACCTTTCCAAAAGTTTCGGTAAAACTCCCGTCCTCCAAAACATTAATCTCGTCATCCCGCGTGGCAAAATCATCGGTCTGCTCGGTCGTAACGGCGCCGGTAAATCTACCTTGATCAAACTCGCGAACGACATACTTGCGCCAACTTCCGGCGAGATTCTCGTTGACGGGAAACCACTCGGCATTCACAGCAAAAGCATCATCGCCTACCTTCCAGAGCGCACTTACCTTAACGATTCCATGACCGTCGCTCAAGCCATCACTTTCTTCGCCGAATTTTACACAAATTTCGACGCCCAAAAAGCGCGCAAACTCACCAAAGAACTCAACCTTGGCCTTAATCAAAAAATTGCCAAAATGAGTAAAGGTATGAAAGAAAAATTACAGCTCATCCTCGTCATGAGCCGTAACGCCGAACTCTACATTCTCGACGAACCGCTCGGCGGCGTTGATCCCGCCACGCGCGATTATATACTCGATACGATCCTTTCTAACTTTCACGAAAGCGCCAGCGTTCTCATCTCCACCCACCTCATTGCCGACATTGAACGTATTCTCGACGAAGTCATTTTTATCGACAATGGCCAAATTACCCTCGCTGCAAACGCCGACCGACTTCGCAAAAAGCACCACGCTTCAATCGACGAAATATTTCGCAAAACTTTCAAAGCTAATATTAAAACTAATGCGTAATTGCACTAAGGATTTTTATGTTCATTAAACTCCTCAAACATAATCTTAAACCTATTTTCAGAAGCATTTTGCCGTTCGCGATCGCTTTCTTCGCTAGCATCATTTTATTCAACCTCACCGATTATCAAGTTGAATACGTTTATGACGGTCAACATGCCGTCGTCGATGTGGCTGTTCCGCAGTTACTCTCTTTCCTGCATGGCTTATTTAATTTTTGCGTTTCATGCTCGCTCATTTTACTTTGCGCCGTAACGATCAGAGCCATCTGGTATCGTTTCAAGACTAGTTTTTATAGTGACGAAGCCTATCTCACACACACTTTACCAGTTTCTCGCCGCACTTTATGGAACGCCCAAATCTGCACTATATTTATCGTTCTTCTCAGTCTTATTTTATTTATCATATTCAATTGTCTGATTCTCCTGCTTTCCAAAGACGGTCAAAATTTACTCGAATCACTCGGACTGCTCGGCGGTTGTAGCCACTGCGTCGGCGAATACTATTACATTGAAGCGCGCGATCTTAGTTTTTATCTCAGCTATATTCTTACCGTTTTAACTGAATTTAGTTTTCTTACGCTTTGCGGAATCTCCGGCATCATTCTCGGCCATCGTTTTAACAAGAATCTTTCCATCATCTTCGGAGTCGGACTTTACCTCATCGGTAGCTTCTTACTTGTTGGGATTTTCTTTTTCCTTAGCACTTTCGACCAAGGTATTCTCGATCTTTTCCAAGGTCTACCCACTCCTACGCCCGGCCTCTCAGTCGATCTCAGTTTTATGCCCCGCGCTCTTTCTTATATCAGTCTCGTCTATCTACTTTATGGCCTCATTCTGTATTTGATCGACCAAAAACTTCTCCAACATGGCATTAACCTTGACTAGCGTACGCCGCACCATCAGAAGCATCTTCAAAAATCTGTCGTCTAATAGCTATTCTGAGCCAATGCAATTATTCAACCGTAATAAAATTGCGCTATAATAAAGTCGTAACTTCAAAGGAATCAAAATCATGTCAAGTTTAATCCTCAAAGATGTTTGTAAAACTTTTGGCAACAAAAAAGTCGTCGACAAAATCTCTCTGAGTCTCGAACAGCCCAGCGTTTATGGTCTCCTCGGCACCAATGGCGCCGGCAAAACTACCACCATTCGTATGCTGCTCGGCATCATCAAAAAAGATAGTGGCGAAATCACCTGGAACGGACAGCCCGTCAACCGCAAATCCGTCAATTTCGGCTATCTCCCCGAAGAACGCGGTGTTTATCCGAAAATCAAAATCATGGACCAATTGATCTATTTTGCCGAGCTCAAAGGCATGTCGCTCCAAGACGCCACCGCTTCAATCCAAAAATGGGCCAAACGTCTCAAAGTCGAAGAGTATCTTTCAATGCCCGCTGAAAAACTTTCTAAAGGGAATCAGCAAAAAATCCAATTCATGACCGCCGTCATCCATAATCCAGATCTCGTTGTTTTAGACGAGCCATTTAGCGGCCTCGATCCCGTCAATACCGAAATCCTCAAGGAAATCATCATTGACCTCGTCCGCGAAGGTAAGTTCGTCATTATGTCTGCGCACCAGATGCCGACCATTGAAGAATTCTGCACCGACATCCTGATTCTTGACAAAGGCAAAACCGTGCTCCAAGGCAATTTGCGCGAAATTAAAGCCTCCTATCCTGCTAATCGTGTCCAAATCGACGCCGACCGCGACATTACTGCGCAAATCAAATCCGCTAAACTCAAAATCGAAAACGCCAAAGATAATCAATACACCCTCAAAATCTCCGATCCGTCTCGTGCCGAATCGTTGCTTAAACAGCTCGTCGACCAAGAAGTCAAAATCAGCAAATTTGAAATTTTAAAACCCACCCTGAATGATATCTTTATTGAAAAAGTAGGAGTAAAAAATGTTCAAGAATCATAATCTACGCGATATTTGGATTGTTACGAAATTTACCGCACAAGAAATGCTCAATCGTAAATCTTTTCGCATTTCAACTCTCATCGTTCTAGTTTTAATCGTTGTCGGTTTTAATATCCCGAACCTCATTCAAAATTTTTCCGATGACAGTTCAAACAACATCGTTTTGCTTTCCGATCCTGAAAACATTTTTGAAAACCAACTCGATCAATTCGAATCTTCCGAGACCGAGCTCGGTCTCAAATTTGAGAACACACCCATGTCACTCGACGAAATTAAAAATAAAATTAATCATGGCGACATTAATTCCGCAATCCTCATTGCTCGTGACGACCAAGATCAACATGTAGCGCTTACTTACGTCGTCCGCAATACTGCTACACTTGAGCAAATCCCCACCGAAGTTCTCAATGCTCTCGATAAACTCTATACCAACATCCAACTTTCTAAACTTAATCTCACCCCTCAGGAACTCGCACGTCTCAACGCTAATTTCAGCCTTGAAGTCGAACAAGCCGAAAGCCAAGAAATCGGCGGTAATATTGGTGTCATGATGATCTTATCATGCCTTCTTTTCTTTGCTATCTATTTCTGTGCCTTCCAAGTTTCCAGCGCCATCACGATCGAAAAAACTTCCAAAATCATCGAGTCGCTCGTCACTTCGACTAGCCCTCGCACCATCATTCTTGGCAAGACTATCGGCATCGGGCTCGTCGGACTCGGCCAGCTCCTGCTCTTCGCTGTCACCGCTATTATCTGTGCGCATTTCTGCCTCGATCCCGAGCTACTCGCCCAAATGTTCGACTTATCCAATTTTACTCCGCTACTCGCCCTCGCTACGCTGGTTTATTTCATCCTCGGTTATTTTGCCTATGCTTTGCTCTACGCGCTTACTGGCTCAACCGTCAGTAAGCCCGAAGATGTCCAGTCCGCTAATACACCCGTCGTCATCATCACGATGATCGGCTTCTATCTCTCCTACTTCACCCTCCTGAACCCAACTAGCAATCTTAATCTCCTCGCCGCCATTCTCCCGATCTCTTCGCCTTTCTGTATGCCACTCCGCATTATGATGGGCGTCGCCACTGGCTGGGAAGTAGCTTGCTCAATTGCTGTCTTGCTAGTTTTCTGCTGGCTCGTCTCTCGATTTGCGATCAAAATTTATTCCAACGCTATCCTCAATTATGGCACCAAGATTTCTTTGCGCAATCTTTTCCGCCTCTACAAACAAAAATAACTGCTTTTCTAATTTAAATGTGCTACAATAAGCATAAACATATTTGTTTAATAAAGGAGGAGCGTGGCAACACCTAAAAAATCTCAAAGTTCTACAAAAACCAAAACTTCAACAACTTCAAAAACAACCGCAGCAAAGTCATCCAAAACCCCCGAAAAAACCGTCACAACTACTTCTAATATCGCTAAATCCTCCGTCAAAAAATCTAGCAACGCCAGCCGAATTGTCGCTTGGGTAATCGGAATTGTCGCGCTTCTTGCCGTTGTCGCCGCCATCGTCGTTTATCTTTGCTTCGGCAACGGCTCGATGAGCATCAAAACCACCAGCGGCACCAAAGTCGAAACTGAATACATTGATTTCAAAGACGGCGCTCTCCGCGTCAAAGTTCCCACTCAGCTTTCGGCCCTTAGCGATGATAAACTCACCGAAATCTACGGCAATTCTAATAAACCAACTGCTGTTTACACTAACGACAAACAAGACATCGGCGTCGTCATCAACATCACCGACACTGCCTTAAATAACGACCAGATTCGCAATTACCTTGACACCATGACCGCCCTACTCGACGTCACCGGCAACATCGTCAGCACTGATTACTACACTGCCCAAGGTCATAACATCGGCACCCTAGAACTCTCACTCGAATCTACCGACAAAGACGAAACTGGTCGCTACGACCACATGGCTTTCTTCTCGCTCGATGACAAGCTTGTTATCGTAACATTTGAAACTTCGAGCGACCTACGCGACGAATGGAAACCAGTCGGACAATTTATCATTAAATCCATCAGCTTTACGAAATAGCCCGTCTCTCACGACAAGACTCTCGCCAAACTGCTCCGCAAAGGAGCAGTTTTTGTTATATAATATATTGCATATGGAAAGGGTTTATGCAGCAATTGACCTCAAATCATTTTATGCTTCGGTCGAATGCCATGAGCGCGGTCTTGATCCGCTCACAACCAACCTCGTCGTCGCCGATGCTACGCGCACCGACAAAACCATTTGTCTCGCCATCTCGCCTTCGTTAAAATCCTACGGTCTGCCTGGACGCGCTCGTCTTTTTCAAGTCAACGAGGTCGTCCGTCAGGCTAATGCTGATCGTCTTCATCATACTAGCCTCGGCTGTTTTCTCGGGCAATCCTTCGACCAGCCTACGCTCGCCCAAAATCCCAATCTTTCCATTACTTACATCACCGCCACGCCACGCATGCGTCATTATCTCGACTACAGCGCCAAGATTTATCAAATCTACCTAAAACATGTTGCTCCCGACGATATTTTCGCTTACTCGATCGACGAAATTTTTTGCGATATCACCAGCTACCTCAAAATGTCCCATCTCTCCCCCGAAGCCTTCGTCACCAATATGATCAATGACGTCTACGCCCAAACTGGTATCACTGCCACCGCCGGAATCGGCAGCAATTTATTTCTCGCCAAAATCGCCATGGATATTCTCGCCAAGCACGCCCCTGCCAATCGTCACGGTGTCCACCTCGCACGCCTCGACGAACGCTCCTTTCGTGAGCAACTTTGGGCTCATACCCCACTCACCGATTTTTGGCGCGTCGGCCCTGGCTATGCCCATCGTCTTTCCGACCATCATCTCTACACTATGGGCGACATCGCCCGCTGTTCGCTTTACAACCCCAAGTTGCTCTATGGACTTTTCGGAGTTAATGCCGAATTACTGATCGATCACGCCTGGGGCTATGAGCCAGTCACTATCCATGATGTCAAGTCTCATCGCCCCGAGACCAAAAGCCTCAGCTCCAGTCAAGTCCTATCTTGCCCCTATCCTTACGCCAAAGCCGAGATCATCGTCCGCGAAATGGCCGAAAGCCTCGCTCTCGACTTAGTTGCAAAGTCTTATGTCACCAATCATCTCGTCCTCCACCTCGATTACGACCGACATAATTCCGCCGTCGTCACTACTTCCGATCGTTATGGTCGTCTAGTTCCAAAACCTGCCCACGGCACGATCCGTCTACCATTTTCCACTTCCGCTTCTAGTGCCATCATTGACCATTTCCTCAAGCTTTATCACGAAATCACGAATCCGAATTTTACCATCCGCAAGATTACTGTCTGCGCCAACGATCTCATGGACGAAAATCTTCAGTCCGAACTTTCCGCGCGCCCAGAATTAGTTCAAACCAACCTTTTTACTAACTACGCCAACCTCACACACCGCGCAGAACTCGAAGCCCACCGCCTACGCTCCGAGCATCGCCTCCAAAAAGCCATCCTGAATATCCGCCAGCGCTACGGCAAAAATTCCATCCTTCGCGGCACTAATTTTGAAGAAGGCGCCACCATGACTGCTCGCCATCGCCAAATTGGAGGGCATCGCGCATGAATAATGTCCCAAACTCCGCCGATTACTCCGACCTCATTAGTCTTTCACGCCCCCAGCACGCCAAATCCCCCATGAGTCGTTCCGCCCGTGCCGCCCAATTCGCTCCTTACGCCGCCCTCGTCGGCTATCAGGACATTATCTCAGAACATGAATCTATCGCCTCTGCCAAAGTTGATCTCGACCGCGACGTCTCACTCATCCCCGACGCCGAGTATCTAGAATCAACTTTTCTCGAGTCTACGCGCCCCGACAATGACCAGTCGTTCTTCAACCCTTGATCGTCTTTCGGCTCGCAAGCCAGGTATAGGCCGCCAGCGCCTCACTTCTGCCCCCCCTAGTCATGCTACGTGCTTGGGCAGCACGTAGCATCGTTAAAAACATCCAACGCCAACAAAAAAATCTTCCACAATATTGCTATATTATGAAAGATATTTGATAATCTGTCAATGGTGGGCGAAGAGGGAATCGAACCCTCACTCCCTTGCGGGAACTAGATTTTGAGTCTGGCGCGTCTACCAGTTCCGCCATTCGCCCTCACCCTAAAGTTCCTGAATTTCACAATCCACGAACTTATTATACCACAAGTTGCGCCAAACCAAGAAAATTTCTAATTTTAGCGTACAACATGCTATAATATAATACATGAATTCGGATGATGGTGGGCCATTTTCTTCAAATCAGCGTGAATCCGCTGCTGAGCGCGCCCGTAAGAAAGTTCTTGCGGTCTATTCTTCTGCCGCAAACAGTCTCAAAAAGCTTCCTCGTGAAAAAACTTCCCGAGACGAATATCTTACCCCTCCAATCCCGACCGGAATCTATTCCACTACATCTGATCGATATTCTTCAACCGATCAAGATCCTTCGGTCGACCAAAGCTCACCGTTCGACACGGACGCTCCAACGTATACCTCGCCCGAAGCAAACTCGCAAGCTTCCGTCAACCCCTCAGCCGAGACGAGTACTTCAGTCGATCCAGGCTTTGACTCATCGACCTATTATTCTGCCGCACGACCTTCTGCAACCGACTCAGCTCAAGCTTATAGCGACTATAATTACCCCCAATCCTCCGTCTCCGAAACTTCACCCTACCAAACCGCCGACCAAACCAGCGCTCTGAAGGATGTTCCCATAAATCAGACTGCCGTTGCTGACCAATGGCAACAATATCATTCAGCCTGGCAGAATTATTATCAAAACTATTACAGTGAGTATTATGCCAAGGCCGCCCAAAATTACCTCGCCACCGAAAAACTAAAAGACGAGCGCGTTGCTAATGGTCAGGCTCGTCGCGTCCGCCGCACCAAACGTCTCCTGCCACTTTTTCTCGTTCTAGCTGCCGTCTTAGTCTTCGTTTTTCTCGAATATAATCGCGTCATTTTTGCCCCACTCATGGCCTACGTCGCTCCCAGCGCTGGCTCCGTCGCGACCAGCATCGAAGCCGTTGATCCAAATGTTACTCAATCTGTCTCCCCCGAGCCACGCCTACTTATTCCAAAACTTAATATCGATGTCCCGGTCGCCTTCAACATCTCAACTGATGACGTCGGCGAAGCTATGAATCATGGCGTCGCACAATTTTCTATCCCTGGCGCCAACGCCCTCCCCGGACAAATCGGCAATCTCGTCATTTCCGGCCATTCGGCAGGCGACATTTATAGCAGCAATCCTTATAAATTCATTTTTTCCGGCCTCGAGCGCCTCGAAAACGGCGATCTGCTTTATATTAATTACAATTCCACGCGTTATACTTATCAAATGGTTCGCCGCGAAGTCGTCGAACCCACTGACGTCGATGCCCTGATTTACGACACTGACAAACCGATACTAACGCTTATTACCTGCACGCCGCTTGGCACCTCTCGTTACCGCCTCCTCATTACCGCCGAGCAAATTGCTCCTGCCTATTCCGACGCCGCCACAAGCCCCAACGCACCTGCCGAAGAAACTCCTTCCGATCTTGAAATGCCTTCAAACTCCCCGTCCTTCTTCGAACGTCTCTTCGGCCAATCATAGCCAACAGCTACAATAGTTACTCTTCGTCAGTTCCGAATTCGCTCGCGCACGAGATGCAATGAATCTTTTTCTGCCGAAAGATAATAAATCCAGCGCTCATTCGACGTAATCATTACCGCCGCATCATCCGCTATGGGCTGTTTTTGCGCCAGCTTGCGACGATTCGTCCCGTCAAAATCCATTATTTCGATCTCACCATCCACGACCGCATACAATAAACTCGCGTCCAACCATCTCAGCTCTTTCTCGTCATTCCAAAATTCATAATCATATAGCTCACCCATTTCCATATTCGTCACCATCATCTTCCGCCCCGCCCTCGCTACCAAGAATTCTCCCCCTGGGCTCAAAGTTACTTTTTCCGGCACGACTGTCATTTTCTCGTCCGCCACCAAACGTTTCAACTCTGCCAAATTCGCTCCGCTCTCCGTATACGACGGCAAGATCCCGTACAGAATCGTCAATCGATCATCCAAGAAATAGCACATATAATCCTCTCCATAATATCTTGTCAAAGCAATCTGAATCTTCTCATCCGTCGTCACCTCCACTAGCGCCGTCCCCGCTCTCTCCCCGTCTCGATAAACCCCGATTTCTCGTCTAGCTTTACCTTCAGCGCCAGTTTTTTGAACATACATTAGCCCATTACCATAGCTCGCTATTTCCGTTACGTTGCTAAGCAACACTTTCGAAACTGCACCGTCCTGTACGTTGATTTTGCGCAGTTGTTGGTTTTCGAGCGCAAAAAGCTGGCTCGCCGCATCATCAATCATTTCGATCCGCTCAAACTCCATTCCGAAGGTTCTTGTCAAATTCAAACTGCTCCCCACCTCCCGTAAATTTACCAAGATCCATTCTTGTTTACCTTCGTAAGATACTTTAACTAAGACCCGTTCATCGTTCTTGCTCCACCTGACTTCCAAAATTTCTCCCCCAAACTTCGCCTCCGTACTCTCCGGCTGCACGCTATCAACTGGCATCATACCGATCTGCGTATTATTAGTCTTCACCTCCGGCTCCACCACCCCCGGTAAAACTTTTGTTAAATCCAACGTCGCCTTCTTCACTTCATCCCCCCTTAAGTCCAGCAATACCCACTCCGCCTGATTATTCAACATATATAATATATAGCTTCGACTTAGGGATGGCGCTAAAAATTCCAACTCCCCATCCGCCTCCAAGCCCAACTTATCCACTACTGTCATTACGTCCTCAGGCTGTCGATTTTGTAAAAACAACCTTGGATAATATATGCGCGTCAAAACTCCTGGGTATATTTTGATGTTTTTCTCCCATGTGTCATAATCTTCGCGCGACAACTTCACGGTATGTTCACCTTCTGGCATTGTTCGGCTCAAATTTGTCCGCGAAAATAACGTATCACCATCCAGCTCCACCGTCGCTCCAGTTGGCAAAGAATGTAACTGCAATAACCCCGATTGCTCAATCCCACCCTCGCTTGAAATAAAAAATCCCATCGCCGCCAAAGTCGCCACAACCACCACGGCGATTACTGACAAAACCATCAGCAATTCCGTTGCGATAATTTTCAAAAACTCACGACGTTTTCTCTGTTCGTAATCCATTCTATTCTATATTATACAACATTCTCCTACATTTTTCTTAAAAAACGTGCTTGATTTTCCATAAGGCTTGTAGTTATAATAGTATTAAGCAAAAACACAATGAAGGAGTTATTGATGCGAGAAATACAACTTGATTCTGGTCCTTCCAGCTCTGCTACGCATCATCTCACTCAGTCTTCGACTACTCTCAACCGTCGCTACGTCGACCGCCCGAGTAACCTCGCAATTGAAGAAGCTGCGCATAGCTCGATTATTCGCCAAGGCCTCTCCGCCCCTGATCCAACCCCTTCACGCCTCGTCAATCTGCGCGTACACGCCGACGAGATTACCGCCGCACAAACAGCAGCCACTTCATCCTTAGAACCCGAGCCTGATTCTAACTCCTACGCCGCTCGCCCCAACGTCATTCATAACGTTATTGAGCTCGGCAGCGTTGAGCCTACCGTTCCTCGCGATTTCCACGCTTTTATCCCCGAAGAAGATTCCGAAGCCGCTAATCTGACTTCCGAAATCGCCACTCGACCCTCTGCCTATTCAGACACTTACTCTGCCCCAGCCACCATTCAGCATATCGAAACCACTTCAATTACTACCGTCGCGCCCGAACCGTCCCCATCAGCTACCTTACCTGCCTCGGCATCATTCGACTCTGAGTCTCTTGCCATGAATATCGCCGCCGATTATGCCGCTGCCAGCCTCGGCGCTTCGCTTGCTAGTCGCCCTGACACCGTTGTTACCGCTTACGCTGCTCCAGAACAATCTCTAGCCAATCTCGATGTCTCATCCTCCGCTTCAATTGACGCGATCGCTAGCGCCGTTTCGGAGGCCATCGCTGCAATTCGTACCGCCACCGAGCCGACCGAAATCGCTGATCAGATCGAATCCTTACAAAATTTTGCCGAAAACTTGCGCAATGACGCTTCTTCTCCCGAGATGCTCGAGCTCAGCGACACTATTGAAAAATTCCTCAACGTCGTCTCGAAATCTACCAAAGTCAAAACTGCCCGTAGTCAAAAACCCGCCAAGTCTTCCAAATCCGTCAAACCAGTTTCAAAGTCCGCCTCCAGCGCCGCGCCGCGCCGCGCGACAAGCAACCCTGCACGCCCAATCATTAAATCCTCCGCTAAACCCGCGCATAGGCCACTCGCTGCCAAGCGCGGTGCGGCGCAAACTGCCGCTCCTGCGCCTTCTTCGCGCACGACGACTCGTCCTACCGCCCGTCGCGCTGCCCGTCCTCTCAGCAACTCCGGACGCATCTCGCCGAGCGAAGACCAAGCCCTCCGTCAAGCTCTCCGCTCCGTCACTTCTGTCGACGAAGAAGAGACTTCCGCGCCTACCCACTCCCGCTCAGCAAAACCGTTTAAACGCAAAACCAACGGCAAGCGCCTTGTTCTCGCTTTCACTTGTGCGACCGCCTGCGTTGCTGCCATCGTTTATTTCGTCGGCTCTAGTATTCCCGATATCTCCGTCCGCGTCGCCGCCATCCAAACTGGCATCGAAGCCTCCACGCCTTCCTATATTCCGCGCGATTACTCGCTCAGCGACATTAGCTCCGAAGATGGCAAAATCACCCTCACTTTCAAAGGCCCTGACGACGCCTCCTTTACCCTCATCGAGGAAAAATCCTCCTGGGACAGCTCCACCCTTCTCCGTGCTTACGTCGAACCTACTTGGAAAGACAGTTACACCAGCACCCATGAACAGGGAATCACTATCTATATGTCCGGCTCGAATGCTGCCTGGGTCAACGGCGGCATTCTCTACAAAATTAACGCCCCTAGCAACATACTGACTAAAAAACAACTTCGCAACATTGTCACGTCTATCTAATTTTCATGCTATAATATATTCATGAGAACACGATTTGCGCCCAGTCCGACTGGCTATATTCATATTGGTAACGTGCGTAGTGCGATTTATCCTTATTTGCTTGCAAAACAAGCTCATGGCACATTCATTCTCCGTATTGAAGATACCGATCGCGCCCGCTATGTCGCCGATGCGACTGACCTGATCGAAGATACACTTAAATGGCTCGGGCTCAACTGGGACGAAGGTCCGATTGTCGGTGGCCCTTACGCGCCCTATTTCCAGACCGAGCGCAAAGACCACTATCTCCGCTGGGCGAAGCAGCTCATCGCCTCCGGACGCGCCTATGCCGATGATACCTCCCCCGAGACTATTAACAAATATCGACAAGTGTGCTACAATGAAAAAAGACCCTTCTTGTATCGCAATTTTCGCCCCGAAAATCCTCCCGATTGGCACGAAGGCTTACCGATTCGCTTTAAAGCCGATCCTAAGCCCCGCAAATGGCATGACGAAGTTATGGGTGATCTCGAAGCCGGACCAGAAGTTCAAGACGACATTATCTTAATCAAAGCCGATGGTTTACCAACTTACAATTTTGGTCATATTATCGATGATGCCGAAATGAAAGTCACGCACGTCATGCGCGGCGTCGAATATCTCCCCAGCACGCCGAATTACCTCGCTCTCTACGAAGCGCTCGATTTCCCAGTCCCGAAACTTGTCTCCTTGCCTCATATTCTCGCCCCGACCGGCGGCAAAAAACTCGGCAAACGCGACGGCGCTAAATCTGTCACTGAATATCGCCGCGACGGTATTCTCCCTGAAGCCATGTTGAATTATCTCGCCTGTCTTGGCTGGAATGATGGCACCGAACAAGAAATCTACACCAAAGACGAATTGATCGCCAATTTTTCACTCGATAAAATCCAAAACTCCGGCGCACGCTACGATGAGACTAAACTTCTCTGGATGAATGGCCAATGGATCCGCAAACTCGTCGATGAACAGGGAATTGACGCTTTTTATCCTCGCACGTTCGAATTCTGGCCTGAAAGCGCCCATAATTATGATGACGCCTACAAAAAGCGCGTCCTCGCCATCATCTACGACCGCCTCAAGTCTCTCAGCGATCTCCGCGAAATGACGACTTATTTCTTCGCCGATCCCGCCATCGACCTTGCTCAGCTCACGCAAAACAAGTTCCTCAAGAAATTCTCCGAGGAAGAGATCGCCGATACGCTCGCTCTCGTCGCGCGCCGTCTTGAAAATGTCGACAATTGGACTCCAGAATCACTCCAGAACACTCTCAATCAGCTTCTTCTCGATACCAACAAAAAACCTGCCGAGCTTTTCTCGATGATCCGTATCGCGCTCTCCTTCGCGCCTTTTAGTCCCGCGCTTCATCTCACTATGGATGTCCTCGGCAAGAACCTCACGCTCGCCCGCCTAAACCGTGCCGCTACCGCTCTGGAGAATGATTAGAATGGCCAAAAAATCCAAAGCGCCTCTTGATCCCGATCTTCGTAAACCCAAAAAATCCTCAAAAACTCAAAAATCTAAGCCTAAACGCTTTCTGATTATCCTTTGTGTCTTAATTTTACTCGCCGGCGCTGGCGCTGCAGTCTATTTTCTCTATCTTCGCGAGCGGGTCAACCCCGATCACGGCAGTAAAGATCCCGGCAGCGTCGATTATCCCTCCGCGCAGATTTATAGCAACTTTACTGGACTCGAAATTACTAATGCTGGCCTCAATTCCAGCCCGACCTTCTGCGTCCAAATCCCAAACGGCAGCACCGACGGCGCCCGCCCACAGATCGGTCTTTCTCAAGCTGGCGTCGTTTTTGAGGCTATCGCCGAAAGCGGCATCACCCGTTTTGCCGCCATTTTCCAAAACCCCGCCTCACCCGTCATCGGCCCCATCCGCTCACTCCGCCCTTATTATCTCGACTGGGATACGCCCTTCGACTGCACGGTCGTTCACGCTGGCGGCTCGGACGAAGCCCTCGCCGCCATCCGTCAAGGTGGCCAGCGCAATCTCGATGAAGATTATGCTTATATGTGGCGCCTCCAAAATTCCGGCCGTCTTTGGAACAACCTTTTCACCGACCTTGACCGCCTTTTACAATTCAACACCGACCATGGCTATACCTCTTCCAGCCCAAAGACCTTCCCCCGCCTCACACCCGCCGAAGCGGCCCAAATCGCCGCCGACCATGCCGCCCTACGTGACAATCCTTGTCTGAGCGATAGCGAGGTCGAAGGTCTCGACTGTTCAAACGTCGACGACTCTAGTCTCGCCGATACCGTCTACGTCAACTTCGGCGGCTGGGCCGACTATAATACATTCTATTCCTACAACTCTGCCGAAAATCGATATTACCGTTCTTACGCCACCGGCGCTCCGCACTTCACCTACGATTGCCCCACCCCCGCATCCGCCGCCACACCTGAAGCTTCTTGTCAGTCCGTCCAGATCGCTCCTTCCGCCATCGTCGCCCTCCGCGTCCAAGAATCCACCATGGCTGATCATTATCACGAAGCCATCACCACCCTCGGCTCCGGCCGTGCCTATATCTTCCAAAACGGCTCCGTTACCGAAGCCACCTGGAACAAACCTTCCCAAAAAGACCAGCTCACTTTCAAAAATGCCACTGACGAGACTATCGCTTTCACTCCTGGTCAAGTCTGGATCGCCGCCGTCCCGCAGTTCGGCAGTGTCTCTTGGGAATAATACGCTCAGCTTAGTTTCCTGAAACCAAACTTATTCTAACATGCAAACGGCCGCAGGTTTCCCTGCGGCCTTAGCGTTTTGCTCATCACGATTAGATCATCCATTCCATCACTCTGACGGGATACTGATTGATAGGATGTCTACCCCACTGGAACGTAAACTTACGTCCTTTGTTTCCGTCAAACTCGATCACACTGCTTTCATCGCCCCTACGAAACGACACGATCGTCACTTCCGTACTGCCGTCGATCGGACTGTCCAACTCAAAGCGCAACTTGGCACCGACACTGGGTCGATAGGAAGCGGCAGATTCGAAGTAAAACGGCGGCGGCACGCATCTGCGGAATCGCGGATGGGCTTTGTTCCAAGCGTTAATGTCTTGGCACTTGCGAGCGTACTTCTCGTACAGCCCCTCGTTCTGAAAGCTGAGGCGGAGTTCATCGTTGTCAACCTTTACGGTCGTCAGTTTCCACTCAGGGAGTTCGCCGCGCAGCACCTGTACCATCTGCCGCTCAAACTTCGGACGGGCGCCGTCAACGCAGACATACTCAAAGCTGGCATAGAATTTCTCAATGTCTTTGCAGTCTTCTACGATCATGCGCATCCCCGGCCATTTGATGGCCTCCGCAGCCTCAATACCATCCTCCCTAATGTTATGGACGTCAGGATTGCAGCCAATGTGATAAGAAGCGCGTAAGATCATGTCGTAATGAATGGTTCTCATATCATATCCCCCTTGATTCTACAATCAGATTATTGCGTTATCGCACACCCTCGTCTGAGAGGATGCGAATTCCGCAATAATCTGGGGAACAGATATAGTAATGAGCAGTTAAGTTGCGTAGACTAGTTAGCCTATACTAACCATTATAGCACACATGCTCTAAAAAGTCAATACTTTTTGTGCTTATTTACGAAAAATCAACCCAAAAACACCTGCGGGGATCCAACAAAATGGTATGCTCCCTAGATTTTTCTACTTTCTCAAATGTGTAATATCTTATTTCGTCCTCAAACCAACAAAAACTAAAATCAACAGAAAGTCCCCCAAAGGGAACTTTCTGCTCAATCATTTTTAGATATTTTGTATCAAACGTGACGTCCTAACATGGTGATTCCGGCGGGAGTCGAACCCGCGATTTTCTGGATGAGAACCAGACGT
>CAYXZG010000005.1:0-32886 GCA_964469535.1 uncultured Candidatus Saccharibacteria bacterium | reverse complement strand
ACATATACATTATTATGTGTGTATGTGTATACTACTGAGTGAGGCAGCGAAGGGAGCTAGAAGTAATACGGTAATAATTATGCCTTGCTGGAGCAAGCCAATAACTGTCATAGGCTAGCATGCCCGCCGTCATTTCGTTCGGGCCAGCCGTTTTAGACGATAAGAACGGATATGCGCCTGCTCCATCCAAATTGCGATTCCAAAACCCAGTAAACGCAAGATATAATGGATCAAGGCGGATGTCGTATCTAATACCGTTACTTTGCCACAAGCCTGTTCCGGCTCCATTATATAATGCCCATCTCGTTACTTCCCAACCGTAGCTATCTAGCCATTTGTAGAATGATTTATCAACTAATTGTGCTCTGCCGCCATCGGTATTGCTAGGATCAGTCCATTCAACCGTAGCTCTTGGTAATTGCCAGTGCTTAGGACAGAAAGTAAGTTGGACGAGTTCGACGGAAAGGGTATGAAAGGATATGGGCAAAGGATAGCGAGACGACCAACCTAGGCGTTTTTGCGACGACTATGGGCGGCGCGCCAGGCGTCGACCTTGCCGTGATCGCCAGAAAGCAAGACGTCAGGGACTTTGAGACCGCGAAAATCGGCTGGTTTGGTGTATTGCGGATATTCGAGATTGTCGCCATCGGAAAAACTTTCGATGAGCGCCGACGTTGCGCCGCCGAGAACCCCCGGAAGGAGGCGAGTGATAGAGTCGATGATAACCAGCGCCGGCAGTTCCCCGCCAGTAAGGATGAAATTGCCGAGGGAGATTTGATGATCCACGGCCGTCAAGATACGCTCATCGTAGCCCTCATAATGCGGGCAGAGAATAATATAGTGGCGAGTGGCTCCGGAAGTATAGGCGAATTGACGCACAAGATCTTGGTTCCAGGTGAGTCCGACTGGAGTCGGAAGAATCACTTCCGCATCAGGACTGAACGTCTTTACGCTTTCGATAGCAGCAAAGACCGGCTCGCAGCGCAAAAGCATGCCATCGCCGCCGCCATACGGCGTGTCATCGACGGATTTATGCGGACCAAGCCCGAAATCACGCAAATTGACATATTCCACTTCGATAATGCCGCGATTCTGCGCCTTATAGAGCATCGAGCTATCGAGATAAGGCTGGAGGGCTTCGGAGAAAAGCGTGATGAGCGTAAATTTAATGAGTGGCATAGTACTATTATAACATATAATTTCATTTAACACGAAAAGTGGGCGCCCGTAGGGCGCCCACGCTAAGATTTAAAGAAGTTTATGTTTCTTGCGCGGCTCAGCATCCGCGTCGACATTCGGTTGTTCAGGATCATAGGATCTGGACACAGAATCGCGAGACGCGCCAAAAGTCGGTGCCTTCGCAATCGCGGCATTGATCCGCCAGAGCAGTAAAGACTGACCGAGGGAGAGTGCAATCAGGATGATAACGCCGGCCAGAAGGACGCCCAGCACCGCGTCGTACTGCGGAGCCTCATTCTCGGCGGTGGGCGCTGATGCGGAAGGCTCGGAAGGATCCTGGTCGGACTGGGGCGGGGTGTGAGCAGTACCTGGATTGACGTTACCCGAAGGGGTGCTGACCGAATCCGCCGTACCGTCATGGACAGGGCTGTCAGCGAACTTACTACATGCATAGACTTCAAAGGTAACTTCGCACTAGTGTCGAAAACCGGCCGGAAGGTTGCCATCGGCAGCTTTCGTACCGATCCAGGCGCCAAGCTGATAGTTCAGCAGGCTAGCATCCTCAAGAGGAATCGGCTCAGCAGAACCTTCGACGTGAAGCGCGGCTGATCCGAAGTTGTAGCTCAGGCACAGACCGCGAGCTTCCTTCGTGTGCAGTCGCAGTGCGGAGCATTCTGCGCCGACGTTGTCGCCCTGCACGAGGAACGCAAGCATAGCGCTGGGCTCCGTATTAGGACCCGGAACCGTGAGTTCGTCGCCACCCCAAAAGAGGCTGACGCGTGCGGGGGTAGCGGCGAAAGCTCAGCTTCATAGGTATACTCCTTTACTCAAATTGCGGAAAGGTGCTTGACGGGATAATTAAGAAATTATCTCCTTATCTCCCCATTGTAGCACAGATTATCAAATTTGTCAATACTAATACATGATTTTGCGCAATTTTAAAGAAAAAGTGGTATAATGGGGAGATGGGCGATGCCCAAAATTGCACCTTGAGAGGCTAAGAAGGGGGATTTTCATGAAAAACTGGTTTAAACGCAATCTCTGTTTCATCAATTCTTTGCTCTACTTGACGGTACTGCTCTTGCTGCTATATTGGCTGGTTTCGGCCTGCCTTGCGGCAGAAACAACCAACGAGGGGATGGCAGAAGTGGCCAGCGAGGAGACGGTGGGCGAGAGGGTAAGCGATGAAGCAGTGAGCGCGGTCTTAGAGAAGGCCGCGGAGACAGAGGTCTATTACTATCGTTCGACGCAGGACGACGGCGGCGATGACTATGCGGTGGCGGCAATTTGGTTTACGGCTGACGACGAAACGCCGGTTTGGTATTTTACGCCGGGCGAATCGTATCTTGGCCATATCCATATCGTCGCGATGGGTAAAATGACACTAATAAATCCGCGAGTCACGCTCCATATCCCGAACAAAGACGTTACCTTACCCGAACGCAATACTTATTCGGGTATGCACGCGCTGGTTTCGATCGAGAGCGCGAATTATCCGACCCTGGAAACGGCGACGGAGATGTTTTCGTCAACGGAGGAGCCAGTCGTCATGACTTACGTCGATACAGAGCCGCTAGTCATAAATCGAGGGCTGCCGGCCGGTCAAGAACTCGACGTCCAAGGCGATTTGTTGTCGTTTACAAACGGTTTGCAGATCGGTGACATCGAAGCTGGAGAAGCCAAATCGGCGCTTATCACGTTCTCGGTCAACGTCACCGACCAGCCCGTCGAGGCGAGCATGACGGCTAGTACTGACAGTTCTAACGACGAAAAGTCGGCCCTAATCGAACCAGGGAGAGCGAGCGTGGACAAGGGTAGCCCCGACGCTACCGTGGGAACCGTCGCACAACTATTCCAGATTAATTTCTGGAAAATGCTTGGAGTGACGATCGTCTTCCTGCTGGTGATGCTGACAATACTGGCTGTGAAGCTAATAATCCAGATGCGAGGCATTGCTCAAACCATGGCAATGATCAAAGCGCACAATACCGAGCTGGACGATCACGACGAGATGACACAAGAAGAAGATGAAAAAACTTAGCCTACAACACTTAGGGCGGCCTTCGGGCCGCCCTTTTGCTTAGGTTCGACGCGAAAACTGACCCCTTGCGAGGTCAGTCTGCCCACTGATGCGCGCCCACCCTAAGGGGCACAAATGTTTGTTTTAATCCGCTGTTTATTTTTGTTTCGTCTCCACACTCCACTTATTTTCAGTGGAACCCCGTGAAGCGTATCAGCTTAGTTCTATGATAGCGAAGAAACCGGAAACCGTCAATGGTTTTCCGGAAAAGTGTTGTAAAAAGCACAACAATTATGCGGCAAGCTTGGGAATCAAAAGGAGCGCTTACGGCACAGCTAATCTTTGATCGCCTAATAGTCTTCGACCAGGGTAAATTCTTTACCAGCGATCGAGATGATTGATTCGGGCGTGGCGCCTTGAGAGGTGAGTTCGGCGCGGATACCGAGTTTTTTCATAATGTCGCGCAAGCGGTTAACCGAAGCGTAATTCGCCAAATCCGTGCGACGGGCAAATTTCTCAATTTTAGGGCCCGTGACGACAAATTTATCGCCGAGTTTCTCGACTTTCCAGGCTTTCGAAAGTTGCTCAGGGCCGAGCGTAATGACGGGCAAGTCTGCGCCCAAACCTGGTTCGTTAGAAGTTTCGGAGACATCCGGCAAAGACTGCCCGACGGGTTCTAGCGAAGGTTTTTTGGATATTTCCGACGGAGTCCTATTAAGAGGCGCGGCGTTTTTAAGTTTGAGGAGCGCGCGGAGAACGGCGGTAATTCCCTGCTTCGCGACGGAAGAAATCGCAAAAACTTGGGCCTCGGGGTTGACAGCCAAAATGGAGGCTTTTTGAATTTCGATAATTTCCGCATCGAGCCCTTCGCATTTGGTCAAGGCGACGATTTCGGGACGATTTTTAAGATCAGCGTAGCGCTCTAGCTCGGCACGAATAGTGCGATAGGCGGCGCCAGCGTCATTATTATAAACATCAACGAGATGCAAGAGGGACGAGGTGCGTTCAACATGGCGCAAAAAAGCGTGACCGAGACCTTTGCCATCGGCGGCGCCCTCGATGAGGCCGGGGATATCAGCAATGAGCAAATCTTGGTGATCGACGGTCGCAACGCCGAGCTGCGGAGTCAAAGTCGTAAAAGGATAGTCGGCAATCTCGGGGCGGGCGTTCGAAACGGCGGAAAGAAAAGTGGACTTACCGGCGTTCGGCAGGCCAACCAGCCCGACATCGGCGAGAAGCTTGAGCTCAAGCGTCGCTTCAAAGGCTTCACCTGGTTCGCCAACCTCGGCGATCAACGGAGCCTGGCGAGTCGAAGATTTAAAATGAGCGTTGCCAAACCCGCCGTCGCCGCCTCGAGCGATAACGGCTTCTTCCTGATCGTGGGTCAGATCGGCGAGAAGTTCGCCGTCACGTTTTACAATGGTACCAATTGGGACTTCGACGATGAAGTCCTTTCCCGAGCGACCAGCTGAGCGTTGACCAGAGCCGTTTTTGCCGTCTTCGGCGCTTAGCTCAGGATTGAACCGGAAATCAAGTAAAGTATTCGTATCTTTGTCGGCGCGAAAAATAATTGAGCCGCCTTTACCGCCGTCGCCACCGTCGGGACCGCCTTTCGGGATGTAGATTTCATGGCGGAAAGAAACGGCGCCATCGCCGCCTTTACCGGCCTGGAGTTTGACTTTTGCGGTATCTACGAACATGCTATCCTTTCATTGTATCACACATGCCTGAATTTGTCAATAGTTTAGTGGATGTAGGTGAAGTTGCCGACGACGTTGGCAGGGATTGTGGCCTCGGTCACTACGTTAGCTCGATAGCCGTAGTTCATTTCGCGGACCACAATCGAGCCGTCACCGTTCACTGCAATCACGACACCGACGTGGCCATACCAACCAGAAGTAGTCTGGAAAACGGCACCGACTTCTGGGGTACGATCAACACGCATACCGAGAGCGGCGGCGTTGACCGCCCAATATTTAGCGTCGCCGGTGAGTGCAGGAGGCAATGCGCCGAGCGAATACGGGCTACTCTCGCGCCACCACCAAGCATAATAAGTACATTGACCCCAGACCATGCGGTTCGAAGCGCTACGCGTAACGTCTTCGTAGACTACGCGAATGTTTTGGCGATCGGAGGTTGAACCCCAGTAGTTGTAGCTCACGACTGGGACATACTCTGGACGCTCAGTCTCCGGAAGAACACCTTCGGGTAAAACAATTTGCATGCCAGTCGTCATGCCGGAAGTTTCGAGGTCATTGTAGGCGACGATACGTGCGGCGTCCGAACCGTACCGCGAGGCGAGAGTGTCGGCCGAATCGCCAGCACGGACGGTATAGACAATACCAGAGGTGCGCGGGATAGCGAGAGCCTGGCCGGGGTTAATATCGGTGGTCTTGAGATTATTCGACCAGCGGATTTGGTCGGTCGTCAGACCATAACGGCTAGCGATTGATTCCATAGACTCGCCTTCGCTAACGATGTAATTCTCGATGCCGCGCGAAACGACAAGCGAAACATAGCCTGGTTTCTCAATTTTTTCGGCACTGGTCTGGCTAATTTCTTTCAGAACTGAAGCAGCGACATAGTTACCAGCGACAGTATCGACGCTGGCCAGGCTGAGGGCATTGGAAATATTGGCGACGACGTAGAGCTCAGAAAGTTGGTCGGCGGAAACGCTGTAATTATTCGCGGCGAGCGAATTCATGCTGAGGCTGTTAGCGCCGACAGCGTTTTTGCTATCAGAGCCGATTTTCGCGACCGCAAAAATCAACACCGCAGCTACAAAATAGGGCAAAATGCGACCAATATTCCGAAAAAAGCTATGTTCTTTTGCTTGAGTTTTCATATACAAATGGCTAGATTAGACTCAAAAAGGTAAAAGATAAGGAGTGAGTGTTCTAGCGATTTTGGCGCTCCTTATAACGCCACATTACAGAGTTCTTGGCAATGGTCAGTAATGTTCTGTTGATGCTCAGAATCTGTAGTACTATAATACATCAAACCATCGTCGCCTGTCAAGAAGAAGAGATACTCGGAAGCGCTTTCATCAGGGGTAGCGACAGCATTTAAAGCTTCGATCCCTGGGTTTGAAATTGGACCAAACGGGAGACCAGAGTTCTTGCGGGTATTGTACGGAGAGTCAATCTCTAAGGCGAGGGCATTATCAGTATAGGTCGTACGGTCAGGATCGACTAAATCAACGGCGTATTGAACCGTAACGTCGCTACCGAGGGGCATGTCGGCAGCGAGACGGTTCAGGAAGACTTTGGCGACTTTAGCTTGATCGGCAGCATTATTGGCTTCACGCTGAACGACAGAAGCGAGAGTGATGCCTTGATAGAGGCTAAGGCCCTGAGCAGAAAATTTCTCGGAGAGATTGTTATCTTTGACAACATCGGCCATCTCTTGAATCATGCGTCCGACGATAGCTTCTGCCGAATCGCCAGTATAAAATTCGTAAGTATCACCGAAGAGATACCCTTCGAGCGAAGCGCCCTCAGGTCGACCGTTGAGTACCCAACCATAGGGTTTGGCGGAATAGTCAGCCTCAAGTGCAGCCGTAATTTCTTCATCCGTATAGCCGAGTGAAAGCAAGCGGCGGCGGAAGTCGAAGATATTTTCGCCTGGAAAAAGCGTAAAACTAAAGACATGGTCGCTGCCACCAGCGAGCAGGGCTTTCGTAATCTCGCTAGTTGACATAGCTTTCGTGAGAGTATATTCACCGGCCTTGATCTGTTCGCCGCCAGAAGTAAGACGGTAGTAGATTTGAAAAATCAATGGGTCGCGGATTAAATCTGCCTCTTTGAGCTCGGATGCGATATCGCCGACGCTGCTACCAGTTTCGATTGCGAAAGTAGTCTGGTTACAAGCATCGGCTTCGACGGTATCACAATCGACGTCAGCGACGGGCTGGAGATTATAACGATAGTAGGCATAGGCCGCAACAACAACAGCGCCAATAAGGACTACGAGCGCGATAATAGCGGTCGAAAAACGGTGAGGATTGTTTGCCTTGACGGTTTTGTGCTTGGCGGCAGAAGCGCGCGAGGTGGTCTTGCCGGTTTTTTCTTCGAGAAAATCTTGGAGAATAATGGTAGCTGCTTCGGAGTCAATATCGCCTTTTTTATAACCTTTTTTACGAGATTTGAGACGTTTTTCGGCTTCCACAGAGGTTAATGACTCATCCTGGAAACAGATTTTCGCGCTCGGGATGGCACGCTTGAGATCTTTGGCAAAACTACGAACATAGCGACTCTGCTCAGTCTCCTCGCCTTGGGAGTTGCGAGGCAAACCTAGGACAAAACTATTGATATCCCAAGCCCGCGCTAAGGAGGCAATTTTTTCAAATTCACTGCCATCAACTTCTACGGCACTATACGGGATGGCGATCCGAACCTTAGAGTCGGCCTTCGCAACACCAATGCGCTTCGTGCCCACATCGAGAGCGATTAATTTCATTAACGCTCCTCCACGTTTAGGTCGATCGTAACGCGGTCGCGCTCAGTCGGAATTGACCAGACCCAGAAATAGGGCGTGCGTACTTCGACAGAACTGACGCCGGTAATTGATTGTAGAATCGACTTCACCTCACCGGTCTTGCGGCCTTTTGTACGCTCGAAAACATCTTCTTCGGTGACAGTTGGACCAACCTCAATGGTAGTCTTAATGCGCGCGACGTCTTCAAGGCTAGAGAAGCGTTCAAAATACGGGGCGCCATAAGAATAAATTTTTTGGTCGGAAGCAAGGTTAGTTTTGGCTTTAATGTATTCTTCAATATTACTTTCACGGACGGCATAAGCCGAAAAGACGACCGTAACCTTGACGTTTGGAGTAGTGTTGCTGCCGACTTCGTCGCCGACGCCAGGGGTCGATTCGACCTTGGTCACCTCAGCGGTAAAGCTTTCGCGGAGCGGCAAAAGCTCCTTAGACATATCTTCAAACAGTTCGGTTTTGCCCTTTTCTTCGTTTTCTTTGAGGAGTTCTTCTTTGATTTTATCGACGTCGGATTGGCTGACGACTTTGACCATTTTGGTCGTACCGCCAGAGATAGCACCACTATTAGCGACAGCGGCGCCTTCAAACGAGTTCCAGGAAACTGTCGTGCTGATATTATATTCTTCGCCGGCGCGGACAGCTTCGACTGGGACATTAAACGTCTTAACGCAAGTGCCGTTGTATTTGCTCACAGGAGTATTGCAATCATTGAACGGGAAATCGTTGCCATTCCAGCTGACTGCTGGGGTGGACTCGGTCACTCGGTATTCGAGGCCGCTCGTAGTCGAGAAGATTTCGCCTTCGCTGACGCCAATAGTGAAACCCTCACCGGCAAAATCACGCATGCGCATTGAATAGGTAACAGAGAGAGTGCCGGTCGCTTTCGTGCCGCGGTCTTCTTCGCCGGTAGCAGTAAAGCTAGTAGTGTAGTTGCGTTCAACAGATTGTTTTTCGGCGAATAAGAGACCATCCGCAGCGTTTGCGGCGTTCGCATCAGTCGTAAAGCGGACAGGTTCGGAGAAATTACTAGCGGTGCTGCTAATTCTGACCGCAATTGTCGCCGCTGGGGCAAAAACGAAAGCCCAGACGCCAACAACCACCAAAACTAGCACTAAAACGATACCTGGAACGATAAATTTACGGTATTTGGCGAATTTGGAGCCATCGGTGGTTTTTTCGGCTTTTTTGGCGTCCTTGGCCTTTTTGGAGCCTTTTTTGGCATCCTTAGAGCCGTTTTCAAGGCTTTCGTCGGTCAACTCGAGTGTATCGGCGCTTTTGACAGAACGTGCGCCAGAATCAACGCTAGAGCCCTTAGAGGCGGTTTTAGCGTTATCTTTATGGTCTTGCTGATCGGTAACATCTTCGAGATTTTCATCTAGAATCTGGTCTTCAGATTCAACGTCACGAAGATCCTCTTCACTCGGAATCGTCGGACGGGACTGGAGCGTCCGAGCGACGGGAACTTTTGCAGCCATTGCCATTTTGATGATCGCTGGATCCGCAGTTACAATCACAGCGACTTTGTCACACTCTTTCGCCACGCGCGCAACGAGCTTCATATTGACGGCACTACGAAGAACGGTTGCCTTCTTGGGCGGGACAAGGGCGACGAGTTTTTGTTCGGCCTGCTGAAGCCGCGTCAGGATATCAGTAATGTCATCCTCCGGCTCCAAATAAATAACTTCCTTGTTCATATATTATCAATATATCATAGAATTTGTGCTTGTGGTAAATAAAAATCGGCTTCGAGGGACCAGTTTTTCAGGCAAAAGCGAACCTAGCGGAAACTTTTTGCTTGTGCTAAAATAGGGGTAATGGGACTATTTCGTAAAAAGAGTGCGGCGCCAGCGCCAACAGCTGCAACTGATTCGGCGGTTTTGGCGCAGCGGTCGTTGGATTTTATTGCTGAGGCAGTACTACTAGTTGATGAACGCGGGATGATTCGGTTTGCGAATCCGGCAGCGGCACACATGACTGGATACGGGTCGCCAGACAACATTACTGGACTGGATTATCAGCTAGTGATTCGTTTAGAGACGTCGGAGGAAGTGCCGGTCGAAATCACACAGAGCAAGTTGTACACGGCTTTGATGATGAACCAGCCGATGTCAACACGAGAATATTTACTAGTTTCAGCACAAAGTGAGCACCGGATTGCGGTGGCGTTATCGTGCATACCGACGGGAGGCATACATAATGACCGAATTATCACTTTTCGAGATATTACGAAAGAGCTGGCTGAGGAACACGAACAGGCTGAATTTATTTCGACGGCGAGCCACGAGATGCGCACGCCAGTGGCGTCGATCGAAGGATATCTCGGGCTAGCACTCAATCCACAGACCGCGACGATTGATGCGCGCGCACGGCAATACCTCGAGGCTGCACACGCCTCGAGCCAACATCTAGGCCACCTTTTTAAAGATCTGCTCGACGTGACAAAACTTGATGATAGCCGCGAAAAAATCCATCTCGTACCGCTCGATGCGATTGAGGCAGTCAAGCATATCGCCGGCGAGCGCGAGAAAGACATGGCCGCCAAACATATTCGATATAGTTTTGGCGCAGCGAGTCCGACGGTAGACAAAAAGCGCATCGAGCAAAGAGTTTACATGGCGGTAGATTACGATTTTCTGCACGAGATTTTGGATAATTTGGTCGGGAACGCAATTAAATATACTCCTGAGGGCGGCGAAATCTGGGTGAATGCGCGCGGGGACGGAGACAAGGTGCTGATCAATGTAACTGATACGGGTATCGGGATCTCTCCGGATGATATCAATCACGTTTTTCAGAAATTTTACCGCGTCGATAACTCGCAAACACGTCAGATCGGGGGAACTGGTCTCGGGCTATACCTCGTGAAGCAGCGAGTCGAGGCGCTTGGAGGAAGAGTTTGGGCGGAGAGTTCGTTCGGTGACGGATCAACTTTTTTCGTTTCCCTGCCACGTATTTCCGATTCGGAATACGAGCGCATGCGGATCGCGCACGAAAATGAACAGATGGTGCGTAGGTTTTCTGCGCCAGTCCAGCCGGGAGCGGCACAACCCGCGCAAGCGGGAGTTACTCCCGGTCAGGCGGTAGCGGCGGCCGTTGCGGAATTAAACGCTGCTGCCCCCGCTCCGCAGCCAACAGCGGTGATTTCGGGAGCAGAACCGACGAAAATTAGTCGTGATAACCAAAACAAGGAGTCTCTATGAGCAAAGTCATGTTAGTCGAGGACGATGATAGTCTTCGCGAAATTTACAGCATTCGTCTCACTGCTGAAGGATACAATATCGTATCAGCAAAAGATGGTGAGGAGGCGCTCGCGATTGCAGTACGAGAAAGACCGGATTTGATTGTTTCAGACGTCATGATGCCGAAAATTTCTGGATTTGACATGCTAGATATTTTGCGTTCGACGCCAGAGACGCAAAATATTAAGGTTATTATGATGACGGCGCTGTCCAGCGAAGAAGAGCGGCAACGCGGAGAAAGATTGGGGGCGGATCGGTATTTGGTGAAATCGCAGGTCGGGATCGAAGACGTCGTCAATGCGGTACATGAAGTGCTGGGTGATCGGGCGGCAAACGGGATGATCAACCCGGCGACGCCAGTCAATGATGCGGCAATGCCGGCGGTGAGCCCGGTTTTTAGCATCCCGAATCCAAATCCGACGTCGAGTCCAAGCCAGATGTCGAGTCCGGCGTTGAATCCAAGTCCAATACCGGATCCGGTGCCGAGTTCAAATCCGATGCCGAGACCAGCGACAAATCTAAAGGTTGAGCAAACGACGGCTTACGGGCCAGGGGATCAAGCGACGCCCACTATGACGCCCACGGGGCAGGGGGTTGCGGGGCTCGTGGGGCAGGGGGCGTTTGGCCAGACGGTGGTTCCGGCTCAGAATGTAGCTGGGACTACTGTTGGGCAGAGTGTGGCGCCGGCGGAGTTTGATCCAACAAAATTTAGAATTCCGCCGGCGCCTGCAATGCAAGGCGCTCCTGCCGCCCCAACTGCCGCCCCAATTGCTAATCCAGAACAATTTAATATTCCGGGTACGGCGTAAAAGAATGGAAACAATCCGATTAAATAAGTTTTTGGCCGAGAGGCTGGGGCTGTCGCGTCGACAAGCTGACGATGCAATTGCGGCAGGAAAGATAAAAGTTGACGGCAAAACGGCGGTTTTGGGTGCACGTATTGACAAAAATAGTAAGGTGTGCTACAATGGTAGTATAATCCCCTTTGCTGTGGGTTATCTTTACGTGGGTCTAAACAAACCAGTTGGCTACGTTTGTTCGCGACGTCGACAAGGTGACTTTCCAACCATTTATGAACTCTTGCCTAATAAATACCAGCAGCTAAAGACCGTAGGGCGACTCGATAAAGATTCTTCGGGGTTGATTTTGCTGACGAATGATGGTGATTTTGCATTCCGAATGACACATCCAGGGTTCCAAAAAACTAAAATTTATGAAGTAGAGCTGGATCGGGCTTTAGAACCGTTACACCAACAAGAAATCGCTGATTTCGGGATCGAAATTGGCGACGGACGTTCGCAATTGGGTCTGGAGAGGCTTGATGATGATCGAAGAAAATGGCGCGTGACAATGTCCGAGGGGAGAAACCGACAAATCCGCCGGACTTTTGGGGCGCTCGGCTATACAGTGGTGCGCCTGCACCGGATTCAGTTCGGGCCGTATCGACTTGATGATCTCGAGGAAGGCCAATTCGCTGAGGTGCCAAAGGTGGTTAGATAGAAGAGTGCGGTAGAAGCACCGAAACGATAAGTCAAGTGATGAGTCAGGGAGCCACGAAATGAGCCGGGGCACCACATCGGCGGTGGATTAATGGCTACTTTGGTGATTGCTAGTTTTGAAGCAACTTCGACAGTTTACCGCGGACGCCACCTTCGTCGGGCGAGCCGGCGATCGTGTCAAGCGCGACGCGCAGAAGGCCGAGCGCTGTGATGTAAGAATGATCGAGGTTGACAGAGGTCTTGTTGTTGATGCCTGGAATATCGGCTGAGGCAACGAGATGAATGACGGGGCGCCGAGAGAATGGCAACTCCTTAAACCAATCGGTCGTGCTGAGAACGTCTTGGAGCTCAGTCAGACCAGCGCCACCACCACAGAGAAGTACCTTGTTTGGTAGCATTTCAGAAAGCTGAAAATCCTCAAGCGTAATTTGGACGCCAGAGAGCCAGACGGCAAGATTGCGCTGAATGGCAAGCATCATGGTCTCCCGCATGTCAGCCGGAACTTTGGTCGGGTTGTTGATCGAAAGTTTATAACGCTCAGCGGTATCAAAATCAACGTCGAGAGCTTCGGCGATTTGATGCGTAAAGCTGCGACCTCCGATGCTGAACATTTTCGTTCCCTCAACGCCGCCATCGTCAACAACAGCAATGTCGGTCGTGCCGCCGCCAATATCCATAACGATGGCCGAGAAATTACTATCGAGATCGTTGCCGAGGCAAGCGCGACAAACTGCGAAAGGTTCCACGGCAACCGCTAGAAGGTCGAGCGATAATTCAGCACAGACTTTTTCGATCGCGGAAATATGAATCAGCGGAGCGAAAGCGGTATAAAATTGAATAACAACATCCGTGCCTTTGAAACCAATCGGGTTAGAAATCTTGTAACCGTCAATGGTCAAAGAAACAATCGCAGAGTTGATCAAGCGCACTTCGACATTAGGATTATTCGTCTCATCGGCGATTTCACGACGGGCGCGCTCGCCGGCGCGGTCTTGAACGCGCTTAATAATCATAGCCATTTCCTGTTCGGTGAGAGGTTTATTGCCATTTTTGCGACGATAGCGCACGGTCGAGGTATTGCCCTTGATAAGCTCACCAGCAATTCCGACGACTGTGGTTTTGCTGGTTGAACCGGCCGCTTTTTCGGCTTTGCTGAGCGCTTTTTCGCAGACGCTAACAACGCCAGGGATGTCGGCGATGGCGCCAGCGTACATGTTGCTCGGATCTTGGCGCGCTTTACCAACGCCAATGATGTCTAAGCCTCCTTCTTTGTTCGGACGAGCAACAATAGCCTTGACAAATTCAGTACCAATATCGAGAGCGAGGATGTTTTCGCTAGATGGTCTAGTCGGGAGGAATTCCTCTTCGTTAGGCGAGGTTTGGTCATTCTGATCTTCGTCTTGGAGAGAAGCGCAATCGACCTTAGGCGATTCTTTATCATTATTTTTTTGTTCGGCGACGGCAGACCTTGCTGCTTTGGCGGCGGCCTGAACTTTGTGCTTGGTGGATTTTAACGACTCAAAAATGCTCATAGATTGACTCCGGACTGTAGGTTTCTATTATCCGAATTGTTCATCGAGGAGTCTGGATCTTCCGTTGAATAATCTGGCGTAAATACCTTAAATATAGCATCGATAAGCGTTTCGACAAAATTATTGACTGGCTCGACTAATTCTGTGACGGACGAATACTCGGATGGGGCAGCAATCGTTGAAACGGCGTCATAATCGAAGGCTAGATCAGCGACGATGCTATACGCACTATACGTATCGTCATCCTCGTATTCGGCAAAGAGTCGGCGAAGTTTATGATCCCAATTAGAGATACCGAGGTAGAGATCAAAGTCATCCAAGAGCGAATCCTCAAAGTCACTGGCTAGGACCTCGTCATAGGTGCCGATTGAATCCGTCGCGAATCCGTTCGCTTCAGCAATCTGGCGAGTGCAGTTTTCGATGTTATGAAATA
Source organism: uncultured Candidatus Saccharibacteria bacterium (assembly GCA_964469535.1). GTDB lineage: Bacteria > Patescibacteriota > Saccharimonadia > Saccharimonadales > Saccharimonadaceae > Nanosyncoccus. The sequence continues at coordinate 18,490 of CAYXZG010000005.1, read as the reverse complement.
GTTGTGAATGCGTCGAAGCATTAGCAAAACTAGCGAGTTTGTCATAGTCAACCTTAACGGAGTAGAAAGGTGGCAGGTCCGAACTTGGTTGGGCGGCGATGAGGAGTCCGCTTGGCGCGTCAGTCTTTGCAATTTGGACGAACTGATTATTGTTGTAGATTTTAACGAAGTCAGAGTCATAGTCGTCTTTGATAGCATTCAGGTAGCATGCGTAACCATCTTCAATCGTCTCGCGATCAGCACTGCTGATCGCGGCGTCGAAGGTATTAAGCAGATCTTCGAGAGAGACTTGCCACCATTCACCATCGACGGTTTCAACGAGATCATAAAGAGCCTCAAAAACGGCTTCTTCTGCGGGCGTAGGCGTTTCCTCGACCTCCGAGCGAACTTGCGCGTATAGGTCCATGTAGTCATCAAGGCTTTCGAGGAGCTTATCAACACGGAAGTAAACAATTCCGTCCGCCATGACTACTGTACCAAAATCGAGCGAAGCGTTGTACTGGAGAGGTGTGTCGTATTCCCATACATCAACTTCGGACGGTTGCGCAGTGACAGAGATATCAACACTGAGATTAGTGGAACCCGGGAGACTGCGTGGGCCAGCTTCGAGATTGATTTTAAATTGCGACTCTTGAGAATCGCTGGAAGAAGCGATAGTAATAGTGCCGGTCGTGCTCGTGGGGCCAGCCTTCAGAAACTGATCGACAGCCGAAAGCGCTATGTTCTCGGGACTATTAAAGATAACGAAGTACCAGATTGCGAATCCAGCACCACCAAGCACCAAAATAAGAACAATAACGATCGTAATAATAAGGCCGGTGTGCTTTTTGCGTGGCTGTGCAGGAGCAACAACTGAACCGCTTGGTCCGCCGATATATTGCTCGTGCTGAGAACTCTGAGGAGAGGGCATGGGGGCAGTTTGGCCGGGCACAGCGTTCCCGACACCTCCAGCCGTCGGCGTCGTATTATAACTTGGCGTAGCATTGCCTTGCGTCCCTGATGTTCCTTGCGTTGTGGGATTTTGGTCCATAGCCCTCCTTTTGTTCTATTGTACCATAAAAAATTTAAACACAAGAAAATCGTGCTATAATCTTCTTATGGATAATTTTGTGATTGAGGACATTAAGGCGCGACAAGTGCTTGATAGCCGCGGTAATCCGACGGTGGAAGCGGATGTATTTTTGAGCTCAGGACATGCGGCGCGGGCGATCGTACCGTCGGGAGCTTCGACGGGCGAAGGTGAGGCACTAGAGTTGCGAGATGGAGATCCGGAATATTATGACGGAAAAAGCGTAGCGAAAGCAGTCTGGAATGTTAATCACGATATACATGACTTGCTCGTAAATAATTCAGCTAACCAAGAGCAAGTCGATCGTCTCATGTTAGAGCTAGATGGGACAAAAAATAAGAGCAAGTTGGGCGCGAATGCGATTCTGGCCGTATCGCTTGCAGTCGCAAAAGCCGCAGCGAAGTCGCAGGGTTTGCCTTTTTATCAATATATCGCGGCGATTGCAGGAACAACCAGTGAAATGTGTTTGCCGATGCCGATGATGAACGTAATGAACGGTGGTATGCACGCAGATTGGGCGACGGATTTCCAGGAATATATGATTATTCCGGTTGGGGCTAGTTCAATGAATGATGCGGTGCGGATGGGCGCGGAAGTTTTTCATGCATTGAAAAAAGTCCTAAAGGAGCGTGGCTATCCCGTAACAGTCGGCGATGAGGGGGGATATGGGCCGAAGGTGCGAGAGGGTAACAACGAACCGCTGGCATGCATACTGGCGGCGATTGAAGCGGCGGGCTATAAACCTGGTGAAGATATTGCGATGGGGCTGGACGTGGCGGCGTCAGAGTTTTGGAATCATGATCATTATGAGCTCAAAACGGATGGATCATGGAAAACGTCGATGGACATGGTAGATTGGTATGCTTGGGTGGCAGATAATTATCCGGTAGTGTCGATCGAGGATGGGCTCGATGAGCACGACTGGGAAGGCTGGAAGGTTTTGACTGAGAGATTAGGCGAGCAGCTGCAGCTAGTCGGAGATGATTTATTTGTGACGAACGTGGAGTTATTACGGCGCGGGATTGATGAACGCGCCGGGAATGCGATTTTGATTAAGCCAAATCAAATCGGATCACTGAGCGAAACGATTGCAGCAGTTAAATTGGCGAAGCAAGCGGGCTTTCGGACCGTGATGTCGCATCGTTCTGGCGAGACTGAAGACGTATCAATTGCCCACCTAGCAGTAGGGCTTGGAACCGGACAGATCAAGACTGGATCTTTGTCGCGTTCGGAAAGAATCGCAAAATACAACGAACTAATGAGGATTGCGGAAGATCGGCCAGATTTGCGTTTGGCGGATCCGTTCGCTTTGTAAGCTGCGAGGGTTATAATCTGGTAATTTTGTGCTATAATTATATGGTATGACGGAGGTAACACACGACTTAGAACCGCTAAAGACGAGTGATTTTGTGCATTTGCATAATCACACGCATTATTCCTTACTCGATGGTTTAACGAAAGTCCCCGAGCTAGTACAGTTCGTGAAGGAGAACGGCATGGAGGCTGTTGCCGTGACGGATCACGGCACGATGAGCGGGCTAGTAGAACTCTACAAGGCTTGCCACGATGCAGGAATTAAGCCGATTTTAGGACTTGAGGCTTATGTAGCAGCGCGCAAGATGGAAGATCATGATCCGGCGCACGACAAGCAGCGTTTTCATATCACGCTACTCGCAATGAATAACAAGGGTTTTGAGAACCTTTGCCATATGATGTCGGAAGCGGAGATTCGGGGACGATATTATAAACCGCGCATCGATCATGACTGCATGACGAAGTATGCCGAGGGCGTGATCTGTCTGAGTGGGTGCGCAGGTTCAGAGATTTCGGAGGCGATCCGGGCAAACGACATGAAGCGCGCAACGGAACTGATTGACTGGTATCATAACTTGTATGGCGACCGATTCTATCTCGAAATGCAGGATCACGGGCATCCCAACTCACCGACACATTGGGATGTGCAAAACCACATCAACCAAGAATTAGCAAAAATTTCTAAGCAGACTGGGATCCCGCTCGTGGTGACATGCGATGCGCACTACTTACGTCATGAGGATCAGGATGCGCATGAGGTGCTGTTGTGCGTCGGGACGGCTTCGAACTTGTCAAATCCAAACCGCATGTCGTTGAAAGATTTTGAGCTGCACGTCATTCCGCCTCAAGACATTATTGATCGTTGGGGAAAGGAATTTCCTGAAGCTATTCGCAACACACGGCGCATTGCGGATCGTTGCGACGTCGACTTACAGCTAGGTCGGATTCTGATTCCAAAATTCCCTCTCCCGGACGGCGAAAACGAAAAATCTTATCTTGATAAGCTGGTTTTTCAGGGTTTAGTGTATCGCTATGCCGGTAAAAAGCTGAGCGAAACCGTGGATTTGACGGTTGAGGAATGCCGTAAAATGCTCGAAAAAGTTGACGCAAGCGAAGAGCGTCAAGAAGAAAAAATGAAAATTTTGCCTCGGATCGACTATGAGCTGTCAGTCGTGGATAAAATGGGCTATAACGGTTATTTCTTGATCGTGCAAGATTTTATCAACTGGGGCAAGAGTCAACGTATCGTTTTCGGCCCAGGTCGTGGTTCAGCGGCGGGCAGTATTCTAGCCTATGCGCTCAGGATTACGGAACTAGATCCGCTGAAGTATGATTTGCTTTTCGAGCGTTTTTTGAACCCAGACCGTATTTCGATGCCAGATATCGATACCGACATTCAGGACACCCGGCGTGACGAAGTGATCGAATATTGTACGCGCAAGTACGGTGCGGGTCGGGTTTCAAATATCGCAACCTTCGGTAAGATGATGGCGAAAAACGCCGTACGCGACGTGGCGCGAGTTCTCGAAGTCCCCTACGCGGAAGCGGACAAATTAGCAAAACTTGTGCCTGATCCAGTCCAAGGTCACCACGTTCATCTCGAGACTGCGCTAAAAGAAGTGCCCGAGCTGAAACAAGAATATGAAACAAATCCGGTCTCAAAGGAAGTGCTAGATTTTGCGAGCCGTCTCGAGGGGACGATTCGTAACCATGGCGTGCACGCTTGTGGCGTAATTATTGCGCCAGATGAGTTAGACAAATTCTTGCCGCTCGAGGTTTCAGCAAAAGGCCCGATCGCGGCGCAGTTCCCGATGACGCAGGTCGAAGAGCTGGGTCTACTAAAGATGGACTTTCTCGGTCTTTCGAACTTGAGCGTGATTAATAACGCACTAAGGATGATTCGTAAAGTCTACAATAATGACATAGATTTGACACAAATTCCACTTGATGATGAACTAACTTTTCAATTACTCCAGCGCGCAGAGACAACGGGCGTATTCCAGCTTGAGTCAGCGGGCATGAAGCGGTATTTGCGTGACCTGAAAGCTAGCCGCTTTGAGGATATCATCGCGATGGTGGCCCTTTATCGCCCAGGGCCAATGCAGTTCATTGATCAGTTTATTCGTCGTAAACATGGCGAGGAGCCGATCACCTATCTACATCCCGGGCTCGAAAACTCTCTGAAGGATACGTACGGGATCATGATTTACCAAGAGCAGTTCATGAATATTTCGCGCGAATGGTGCGGTTTCACGGGCGGGCAGGCTGATACACTGCGCAAGGCTGTTGGTAAGAAAAAAGTTGATTTGATGAACAAGGTTAAGCCAGAGTTTATCGAGGGGGCAATTAAAGTGGGCGGCGCAACGCGAGAGATTGCGGAGCAGTTCTGGACGGAACTATTAGACTTCGCAAACTATTGTTTCAACAAGTCCCACGCAGCGTGCTATGGTTTGGTTGCGTATTGGACGGCGTATTTGAAAGCGCATTATCCTGACGCGTTCATGGCAGCCTTGATGACCTCGGATATGCGTTGGACTGATCGGCTGGCGATCGAGATCGCCGAATGTAAGCGCATGGGGATCAAGGTGCTTGGGCCAGACATTAACGAATCTTACGGTGATTTTGGTATTGTCGGCGGCGAAAAAACAATTCGTTTCGGGCTTTCGGGAATTAAAAGCATGGGGAAGGCTCTGGTCGAGGAGTTCGTGATTCCGGAGCGTGACAAGAACGGACCGTTTAAGAGCGTCTGCGATTTTGCGGCGCGGGTGAATTCCGGCAAATTTAACAAGAAATCCTGGGAAGCGGCGATCAAAACTGGTGCTTTTGATCGGTTTGCGGATCGATCTGATTTGTTGTTTAATTTGGAAAGTATTCAGGCCTACGGCGCCAAGCGACAGAAGGATGCCGCCTCGGGGCAGACCGACTTGTTTGGTGCGCTCGGTGATGCCGGAGTAGTCCCGGAGCCAGAGATAAAGCCGTCGCCCGCGCGGGCGCCAGAAAAAGAGCGCTTGCTTTGGGAACGGGATCTCATGGGGCTCTATATTTCAAGCCACCCGCTTGACAAGTGTGAAACTTATTTTGAAGAGCAAACACACAGTTATGACCTCGTAACGGCCGAAAACGACGGCAAGGCCGTGACGGTCGGCGGGATCATTACGGCAGTGCGTACAATCATGACGAAAAGTAACACGCGCATGGCGTTCGTCAAGATTGAGAACAAGGTCGCCGAGCAGGAATTTATCGTTTTTCCGAGTCTGTACGAGACAATTGGTGGAAAGCTCGAACAGGATAACGTTGTGAAGGTGACTGGGAGGGTGAATGCACGAGATAAAGATGGTAATCTTACTTCTGAGGTAAAGATTATCGCCGACAACGTCGAGATTATCCCAGACACAGTGCTTGATAATTACCAAGCAACCGGAGCGAAATTGCCGTTGCCAAAGGAGGCTCCACAGCAGCGTCGCCGGAGCAGTTCGCGCGCTGCCAGTGTTGGCGGTGGGGGCGGATATCGCCGCGAAAGCGATGCGTCGTCGGCTGGGGAGCCAGTGCGACGTGTTGTAACGCCGCCGCACGATCCGCGTAAGGAGAAGCTGTACGTTTTGGTCGAAGATCCTAACAATACTGATAGTCTGTCGCAAATCCGGCACCTATGCGAGCTAAATCCAGGCGTACAAGAAGTGATCATGGTGTTAAAAGACGATTCCGGAAAGCGACCAATTCGTTTGCCGTTCCGAGTCGAAGCTTCGGACGAGTTGACGAAGCCCCTTTCTGAGCTGCTCGGAGAGAACTGCGTAAAAGTCCAATAGAGGGGCTGACACCAGGGCGTGCTTCGGTGAGATGTTTGCTAATTTTGTGATATTTTGTGAGATTTTATGATATTTTATGCCGTTTTATAGCTTTTTTGTAAAATAACCATAAAAACTATTGACTTTTTTGGCTATGTGTGCTACAATAGAGGTATTGGGGTGTATCTGACAGTATAATATCGGATATGAACCATGTATTCTAGGGCAACGGCTTTTGTGTGTGCCGTGCCCCGCTTAAAAGGAGGGTTCTCTTATGAAGAACCGGAACAACATCAACCTGGCAATCCTATCCCTGTCCAAGGCTCAGAGTATCGCGCTGATCGTCATGCTGGCGATCGCCGTGATCGTGGGCGTGAGGACGACGGAGTATCACACACTGACGGTCCACTATCGGCTCGAGAACGGCGAGAGCATCGCCCCGAACTATACCACTAGGATGCGCGCCGGTGAGACCTATGCGGTGCACTCCCCGAAGATTACGGGGTACATCCCGGACCATAATGTCGTCAATGGTGTCATGCGCGACTTCAAAGAGGTCTGGGACGTCAGGTATTACCGGGAGGGTGCCGAAGCCACGACGACGGTCACCTATTACATCTGGAACGGTGACAAGTTCGTCTATCACGACAACATCGTAATGATAAATCTCAACGGAGAAACGACGGCACTGCTGTCCCCTATGGTCCGTGACTACGAGCCCAGCCGTGTGGTCGGGAAGGACGGTACGACGAACGCCGACACTCTGAGCATGAGCTATCGCGGCTGAATGTCTGGTCGCCGCATTTTCCCTCTCCTTTTATTTTTAACTCACAAAGCACATTCATTCCCTGCGCCTGCGGGCGTATAGCGAAGAGCCCCTCTTTCGAGGGGCTCTTTTCCTATGCTATTTTTTGGTCTTTTTCTTTTCTTGCGTCGCAGCGCCTGCAGTACTCTGATTGATCGCGTCTTCGACGACGGCGTTCACGACGTCATCGGCCGCAGCGCGCGCGGCGTCTTGTTCGGCGTAGCGGCGTTCTTGATTCTGGATAACGCGGTTGGCGAAGGTTTTGACGATGCCGCCGACTGAGGTCATACCTTTAACATTGTCGACGATATCATCCGCCTTAACGGCGATGCTTTGGCCGGTCGCGATGATCTTTTTCGCTTCGTCAGCGAGGCGAATCAGTTTAATCGCGAGAACGATACCGGCAATCAGGAAAATCAGTAGTGTAACCGAGAGAATGACAACCAAAACCCACTCAGCGACGTCCATCTATCTCTCCTCCTTGGTATAGTCAGCGACAGCCTGGACCACTTCATCAGCGTATTTTTCATGTTCCATGACGTATTTGAGATGGGCAAGGAAATAGTTGCGCGGGTCGCCAGTCGTCATCCATTGGCCCTGCGTCCGTTCGACTAGGACTTCACCTTCTTGAGCCATCTTCGTGATGGCGTCGACGGTCCAGAGCTCGTTGTCGAGACCGGTATTGCGCGGCTTGAGATAATCGAAAACTTCTGGGGTGAGAAGATAGCGGCCATAGCTAGTGAGATTCGATGGCGCGTCCTCGATCTTCGGCTTTTCGACAATGTCGTGCAAGAGGTTATCCGAGCCGTCCTTGAGACGGATAATACCGAATTTATTGAGCACTGCGCGAGGCATTTCTTGAGCGATAATGACAGCCTTCGCTTCGGGGTGCGCAGCATAGGCGTCGATCAGGGTCTTCACGTCAGACGAGCCAAAGACGATATCGTCAGAATAAATCGCAACGAAGGCTTCATCGTCTTGGATGAATTTGCGCGCAGAGGCGATCGGCGAGCCATTACCATATGGTAAGGAAGGATCTTGCTCGATGATGGTGATTTTCGGGAAGTCGAGAATCTCGGCGACGGGGACATAGCGGTCATCTTTACCTTGAGAATGAAGCTGCTTCTTAATGCGAGTAGCAGCGCTCGTGAAATAATCATCATAGATCGCACGACCTTCGGGAGCGACTACGATGATAATTTCTTGAAGATTCGCAGCGATGCACTCCTCAACGATCAACTGCATGATTGGCTTCGCACCGATCGGCAGCATGGCCTTCGGAATTGTTTTAGTAATGGGCAAATAGCGACTGGCACAACCGGCATCGGTAATGATCGCTTTCGTTGGTAAACGATATTTCATAAAAGATCTCCTTGAGATTCTATTATAGCACAGAAAATGTGTTGCTCGGCTAAGTTGCGCAAAGCTCCGCAGGGCATTTAGGCTTTCTTGCGGGGTTTGGCAGCTTTGCCGGCGTGGACGCGTTTTGCGGTTTCGGAACGAGCGAGACGGTCCTCTTGCTGTTGACTGCGGTTATGCACACCATAGATCAGGCTACAAACGCCAAGGATGAGCATATAGGCGCCGAAAAAGCGCACAAAGTCGATGTTGGTGAGATGCCCAGAGTTCAGGATGACAATCCCAAACACTACACCGCAAATCCCACAAAGCACCCAAATAAAACGATCGGTCGGATCAACGGTCGTACGGAAGCCGATTAAAAGTTCAAAGACGCCGCGCAAGGTCGTATACGCAGAAAGCAGAGCGAGATGCCAGGGCATAGTTTTATCGGCAAGGACGATCAAGGCGATGCCAAAGGCAACATCAAAGAGCGCGACAAGTGTCGACACCATCCAACCGGAGCGTTGGCGGCTGCGATAAAGAGAGTTAGCGAACTCAACCACGGCGAGGGCGAGCAGGGAGATGCCGATGACCGGGATCAAGCTATGGGAATTTTGATCCGAAGTGAAAAGAGTAAGACAGCCAAAGAACAACACAATGGCTCCCTGAAAAATAAACACTAGCCAGTGGCTATCTATATATCTACGCTGAATATGCGCCATAAAAACCTCCTACTTTCGTCTATTATATCACGGTTTTGGTTAAAAGAACGGTAAAATTTGATGAAATAACTATTGACTTTTATGAAAAAGTGTGATACAATGGAATGATACAGCCAAATTCTGTTTGGTGAGTACATCATGAGGAGGGTTTTTATGTCCAGAGGATACAAAATGACCCAAGAAGGAATTCTGGCATATCTCGACAGCCTCGGCAGGGTAGTCATCCCGAAGCCGATGCGCACACGCATGGGCATCACGCCGCGTTCCTGCGTAGTTGTCAGCCAGGACAGCAGCGGGAGAATCACGATTGAGAAATACGCCCCGGAGTACGACCTGAAGAACACACTGGAGACGCTGACGACGCAGCTGGAGGGCCTGCACCGTGTCGAGGTTTTGTCAAACGAAACTTTCAACGATTTGATGGCGGGCGTCGTCGCGCTGCAGAAGCAGCTCAACCAGCTCGGGTCGGCCGACTCGGATGGTCAGGCGGTCAGCACCGCTGCGAGTACTAACGAATCGCTCTAAGCGAACCCCCGCGTCCGGGCTTAGGCCCGGACTTTTTCTAGGCAAGATCTAGACGTGACGGATTTTTTTGCGCAAAGACTCAAAAATCTTCGTAAGTTCGTAACGAAAAGGCCGTAAAACCAGATCGTGTGCGGGCGTGTATTTTAGTTCGTCGACACCAAACCCACGCTTAAAGCGTGAGACGCCGTAAAAACGGTGATGGATTTCATCCTCTTCGACAATGCCCCAAAAATTATAGCGTTTGATTCCCCGTCGGCGCGCATCGCGCATGGCCTCGAGATGCAAAAGCGGCGCCCCGGAAAGTTGCGTACCGAGCTCGGAGCTCACGCCATAATGATAGGAAGCTTCGTTGCCATAAAAAATCATGAAATTTTGGGCGAGGATCTGTCCTTCATATTTCGCGGTATAAAGGACGGCTTCGTCATGTTTCGCGAGGGCAGAAAATTGCTTAACGAGAAAATCCTCTGAAAACGCGACGAAATCGTGGCGAGTGGCGGTTTGGAGCTGGATTTCGTAAAATTGATGGACGTCTCGCGGATCGGTCGACTTTTCGACAGTAATATGGTTCTTTTCGGCTTTACGAAGGGCGCGACGGAGGCGCTGGCGCATACCTTTCAGAATTTCTTCTTCAGTTTTGGTCAAATCGAGCACGCCGGCGAACTCGACTGATAAATACATCGGCGCACGCTCCAGACCAAGTTCGCGCATGAGATGCAGGCTCGCATCGCTAAGCTCTAGCTGAGGACGGACGCGCGCAAAAACACATTGATGTCGTTCGCCTTGCACGCGGAGATCCTGAAATATCGCTTCGACTAGATCACGATTTTCCCAATCAAGAATCGGTCCGCCAGCAACGGCGAGATGCCGGCCGCGTTTGGCATTCTCGACAACTCCAGCGTAAGTAGCAACGATCCGCCCATGCTCGTCAAGTGCTAGACGACGGACCACTGCATTACCGCGGCTTTGGTGAAAATCATAAAAATCCCACGATTGAAGAAAGTTCGCCTCGGGGTGGCTAGTGACGAAATCGTCCCAAGCTTGGCGATCTTTGGCGTCGATTAGGTCAAATTTGGTGTTTTTTGGAACCTCACTCATGGTTTTATTCTAACATTTTTTGGGAGATTTAGGCAGAGATCAGGCCGCTAGAGATGGCGACGTTTCTTACGGACGGTTTCGATTAGAAGATTGGGAAGGTATCGTCCGCGTTTCATGACGAGGTCTTGTGCGGGGACAAATTCTACGATTTCGCCGCCAAAGCCGGTTTTAAAAGTCGTAACGCCGGCGTAACGGTGATTTTTTTGGCCGAGAGGAGCGATGCCCCAAAGATTATAACGTTTCAACTTGAGTTTTTTGAGGTCGCGGATTACCTGCCATTGGAGAGCGTAGGCGCCCGGAAGTTTGTGGTTTAAGGGAGTTGAAGCGGCTTCAAAATATTCCGCTTCAGCGCCATCGATCAAGATGAGGCCATAGGCGATCGGCTCGCCTTCGGCGGTCTGCGCGACATAGATGCGCACATTATCACCAAAAGCTTGGCGTTCGGAGAGCAGAGTTTTGAGACTGGGCGGGACGAAATGGTGACGCTCGGCAGTGGCAGCTTGGACTTTTTGAAATTCACGAAAAATCGCTTCGTCATTGCGCCACGAAACCTGGATACCGAGCTTCGCCGCGCGACGTACTTCATAACGAGTCTGACGACGCATAGCCTTCAGCAGCTCATCCTCACTCTGAGTAAGATCGAGGATGATCGTGTGCTCGGCGTGAAGGTGCATGGGGGCCTTCTGCAGGCCAAGGCCGTTCAGCCGATCGATTTCTCCGATACGAAGTTGCGGACGCAGACGAATAAAAACACATTTTTCTTGACGAGCGATTTGCTTCATGAGTGCAAAAACCGTCTCAACGGCCGCCCGATCTGACCAGTCGACGAGTGGTCCGCCAGGAATTTCGAGGTAACGGCCCCGCTTCGCGTTTTTGACGATCATCAAGCACCAAAAATGTGCAGCTTCGCTCGGACTAGCATCCTTGTCGAGGATGTTATGGCGGAGGATCATCTTGTGGCCGATCTGATCATTCGTCTTGCCCCAAGTAGGCGATTGAAGAAAATTGGCAAGCGGAAATTCTTTGGTCGCAGCCGACCAATCGGCAGAAAGGTCAGGCTCAGTCATGCTTAACCTTCTCCGGTGGAATGATGTATTTCTCAATTAGAAAGCGCAGTTCGTCAAGTTTCGCGGCGGGATGCCAAGTCGGAAGGTTGATAATGGATTTTGCAACGGCGATAGTGTTCGGGCAGGTAGTGACCGGGAAATGGGCTTCCCTAGCGTAGCGAGCGGGCGAAACTGGCGCATCATACCAAATTTCGTTCAAAATGTAGCCACAATCTTCGAGGCGGCGCAAAAGATCGTCACGATCGCGGACCAAATAATGCTCACGAAGCGGAGTGCGTGGAAGGTGTGCGAGCTGAGCATGAGCGAGTTTGGCTTGCCAATGAGTGAGGCGCACATCGGTCTCGAGCGCCGCGTCGGCGGAGCGTTCGATCAGATGCAGCTTATGAAGAGCGCCCAACCAGACGCGGCCGAGACCAATGTGCCAGAGGCCGCGCGCGATCGCGCCAAATAATGGATAAAGTCGGTCGCGAGCGCGCGCGGCAAATTTCGGTAAATATTCTGGCTGAGAAAGTGGATGCGTGACTTTGTGCGTACGGAGGATAAGGGCGCCGCCTTCGATGGTGTCGATCGCCTTACCTTTGCCAAAAGAGAGCGCCGTAGCTTCGCCGACAGTGCCAATTGCGCGACCATCGGGATAAAAACGCCCCGCACAGTGCGCCAGATCTTCGACTATAGCAAAATTGTATTGATGGGCAATTTTCTCTAATTTACCCATGTCAAGAGGTAGCCCAAGAGTATTTTGCGCTACTATACATCCATTATAGCACACCTTGTTTGAATTGTCAATAGTTTTCGCAGCAGAAGTGGCTTTTTTGGCCTGACGAGCTAGGTTTGCGCAAGTTTTTTCGAGCTTTACAAAGTCATATTGGAGCGTCTGCGGATCAATATCGACGAATTCGGGGCGGCAACTGGCGGCTTTGATAGCGCGGACGACGGCGATACAAGTGAGGCCAGGCAGAATCACGGGTCGCCCTGGTGCTAGCGAATGAAAAGCAACAGTAAGGGCCGAGCGACCGGTGTGATAAAGAGCAACATTATGGATATTATTATGGACATTGTGCGATTGCGAACCTTCCGATAAAGCTGGCGATAAGCCCGCAACCTTGGCAGAACTGGAGGTTTTAGAGGATTGCGCAGCCTTCGCGGTTTTAGTAGAGCTTGAGGCTTTCGCAGGTTTTGACGGTTTAGCGGATTTTGACGACTCGGCGGATGGGAGAGATTTGCCATAGCGCTTCGCAAGAGCAAGGCGAAGCTCTCGGGAGTCATTCTCGGTACCAAAAGCGAAAAGATGGCGTACAGTTTGGCCAAAAGAATAGTTTGAAGCTTGTCCAAGAAAAATCATGATTGTTTACTCCGTTTTTGGGATGAGGTTTTGCGGCGGCGCGAACTACGAGCCGAAGGTTTTAGCTGGCGTTTGACACGGGTGATGCGGCTGACTTTTGGAACAGAGGCAGTCGTAATAACCTTGCGCGTTTCGACCTCGGCTTTTTCATAATCAACGCCAGGGATGTCAACGTGCGAAAGACCGGAAGGAGGTTTAGGGTTTGAAAGACCGTCGACGGCACGTTTCTGACCGCCACGCAGAGTGTTATCAACGGGGTTTTTAACGACATTTGGGACGGGGCCAGCAGCTTTTTTGAGATTCATCGAGGCGGAGACCTTAGTAGTATCTGGAACGATTGGCTCGGCAGCTTTTTTCAGAGCCATTGAAGCGGAGACGCTCGCCGTATGAGTAACATCGGGAGAGGCAGGAGCGACAACGGGAGGATGTTTACAGGAGCGAGCAATCGCGCGGGCAAGCTGGTCAGGGTGAGAAATATAGGGGGCGTGTGTCCAGCCGGGAAAAATCTCGAGAGTGCTATTCGCAATCGCGGAGTGGAGAGCTTCGGCCTGGCGCGGCGGAGTGACGGAGTCTTCCGCGCCCCAGAGAATTGTGGTCGGGACGGAAACTTGCGACGGGTCGAGGCGCTTGTCGCTTTCAAGCATGTTCGCGAGAGTTTGCTTCATATTCTCTGGGGCGCGGGCATAGTCCGCCGCGCCAGTCAATTTATGCCAGATTTTCGCAAGGCCGGGGATTTTTTTGAGAAAGCCAAAAGTTTTCGAGAGGCCGCGCGAAACATCGCGTTTTTTGGAAGGTTCATAAATGCCGGCAGAATCAAGTAAGATAAGTTGTTTCAATTTGTCGGGCTTTTCGCTACAAAGATTCAAAAGAATCCGACCGCCATTACTATGGCCGAGCGCCACCGCGCCGTCGGGAATTTCGCGATCAGCGAATTTAACATACTCTTCAATAGTCCAAACCTTCTTCGACGGGGAGGTCAAACCGGGGACGTTGACCATCTTAACATCAATTCCCTGTTTTTTCAGGAGAGCAATTGTGCGCTCCCATGGCGCTACGGTATAAGTCCAACCGTGAATAATATATAATCTCATTCTAACCCCCATTTCTGGCGACGCTTGACGGCGGCCGGCTCTCGGCGAGGTAGCTTCGCAGCGTCAGCTGGGTCTTCGAGAAGCTGCTCGATAATCCATTCCAGATATTGACTACCCTTGAACAAGATGGTCTCCTCGCCAGTAATATGTTTTTCGATATACTTAAGCGCTTTTTTGGGATCGAGGGTAGTGCAGGCGGGAATACCAAGTTCTTTGAGACGCGGCGCGGTATATTCTTTCGTACGGCGCCCCACTAAAATAACCATTTCGGGACTAACATCGGCGACTAAATTGGCAAGTTTACGATGTTCTTCCCCTTCAATACCGCCTTGATCGACAATATCGCCAATCACCAGCCATTTATGGCCAGTTTTCATGTTGCGCATCATCTCTAAGATTGATTGCGCACTAATCAGGTGAGCATTATAGCTACTATCAATAATATCAATCCCTTTTTTGCCACGAAAATGGCTGCTTCGACCTGGCGGAACTGGCATATTGCTAAAATCCGTGCGAAGTGGAATCCTAAGATATTTGACGAGATCCTCGAGCATAACGAGCTGAATCGCTAGATCTTTCGGCTGCGGCTGAGCAAAATGAAAAGAAGCGGATTCAAAGACAAAATCAGTGCGCGTCGGATAAACATTGTAGCGCTTCAACTGCTTTTTACTGAGAGCAATCACCTCGGCCTGGATACCTTTTGCTGCTTCACGCATCGGCTTCGAGTCGGCATCAATATAGACCCGTTGTGTCGTAAAGGCGGGAAGCGTCGAAAATTCATGCGCAATGGCAGCATCAAGACTCGGGAATTTTCCTTCGGCGACTTCGCGCTCGAACTGAACGGCGTGCGATAGACCGAACGACACCCAAAGCGTAACTTCAGGCCTCAGCCAGCGCGCGAGAAATTCCGTCTCGTGCGGACGCTCACCATCGATTTCGACGACATAAAACTCTTCTTTGTGCCGAGCAGTCAGAGCACGTACCGGAGCTTGGAAAAACAACGCGAGCCAGCGCCATTTCGACCCACGAATACCGT
The DNA here is from genome assembly GCA_964469535.1 of uncultured Candidatus Saccharibacteria bacterium. GTDB lineage: Bacteria > Patescibacteriota > Saccharimonadia > Saccharimonadales > Saccharimonadaceae > Nanosyncoccus. The sequence continues at coordinate 3,298 of CAYXZG010000005.1, read as the reverse complement.
CCATGCCGAGAAGGTCAAAAGCAATACCATAAGCCGAGTTCGCATCGTGCGAATAGTGAGCACGATCGCCTAGTTCAAATTCGATCAGATGAAGCATGGTAGTTTTGCCGGCTGAGCCAGTCACAGCAATCACGCGAGGCTTCCAGCGTCGAAAAGCGCGGTTCGCAAAAAAACGAAAATACCGCGCGACGACGAAATAAAAGCGTTTTTTGAACCGCATTACTACAGTCATACATTTATTATAGCATGAACCATTGGCTCATACGGTATTTTCGTTGCGCTCAGAGAAGCATTAAGATAGTACGCCCACTTATGAAGCCGCAAAATGGGTCTCAGGTTGACTTTTCCAGGTGAGCGTGCCAAAATGGAGGCTGGAGGACGTTTTACGTTTTAGCTCCTTTGGTAGAACGAGAGGTGAAAAAAGTTGGCGATGATCGAGCTGAGGAAAGCGACGCTCGCAAAGCGGCACTTTCCGAGGTCTTGCGAACAGCTCCTGAAAGAGATAGTAGAGCTGGGAGAAGATGCGGGCGTCCAGATTGGGCTTTCTCAAGAAGACGAATATATCGTCCTGAGAACGTCAAGCGGCAAAGACAGTCAGAAGATCCCGACACATCGGGAATATCTGTTGACCGTGGCGGCGGTTCTTGACATAATTGTGAACGAGTTATAGAAATAAGGCCGGCTGAACCAAAAAATACTCCAAAATCAATTGTTCTAGCGCGCTGAGATTGTGCGCAAACTCCCCGCAGAGGCGGGGAGTTTTTATAACTTTGGTGTCTAGCCACGAGGCGGGACTATGCTGCTACATTTTGATCTCAGCGTCAACACCGGCCGGCAGGGCGAGATTCTGAAGCGAATCGATTGTCTTCGGGGTAGCGTTCGAGATCACGATTAGACGTTTGTGTACTTTCATTTCGAACGCTTCGCCGCCAGTTTTATAGACGTGCGGAGATTTCACGACGGTGAAAGTGCTGCGCTTCGTCGGCAGGGGCACAGGTCCGGAGACGGTTGCGCCGGTACGGACGGCCGTGTCAACGATTTGTTTCGCGCTCTGATCGATTACGCGGTGGTCATACGCCTTGAGGCGGATACGAATTTTTAAGCCTTCGTCTTTGGCTTCGGTCATGAATACCTTTCTTGATCCCATAACCTCAGCAGACAACTAGACGTGTCGGCGGTGAGTTTTTGGGGTCTGAATTATTATTTGATAATGAATCGATATTAGCATAGGTTTGCGAAAAAAGCAATAAGCGAACTACCATTGACTTTTTCAGAAAAGTGTGCTACAATGGTGGTATAAGTCCACTGCGGGTTCTGTTTGTGATGGGCTTGTGGCACCTTTTGGTTAGTTAAAATTCCCTATTCTAAGCGGCAACAAATCTTGAAATTGGAGGGACGCGGAAATGATTCCATTCATTACGGAAGGACTGAAGATCCTGGACCGGTTCGAATTGGCGTACGACTACTCTGACCATGGCGACATCCGTATTTTCAATCCCACGAACGGAAGGTACGTCGAGAGCGATACGTACGGAGTTTGTGCCCTGCTGGGTCTTTTGGAGGACGTTGGCGCGCTGAAGACGGACAAGCTCGACGCGCTAGTCGATCTCGAGCGGCGAGTGACGGAACTGGAGAAAAGAATGGGTACGGTTTCGGACGGCGCCGCTCTAGAAGGTTCGACGGCTCAACCGACCGAGGCTACGGACGACGATTCCACGCCGGCGTTCGACAAAGAACGCCTCGACAGGCTCGATGAGAGAGCACGGGCAATCGGCCATGTTATCTATTCGTGGGGCGTTGGCACAGACCATCATGGTGTGCTCAGATATGACCGACATATTCGCAACGTGGATCCCTTCGACAAAAGATCTCAACGCGTCTTTACCATCAGGGATGCGTATGATCTGAAGCGCGCACGCGATAGAAGATGCTGGATCTTCGAGTACAACGAGTTGGACGCGCTGGAGCTTTTTATCGCCCATGACGAAAGGCTGTACGCCCAGTACTTTGGCGACGTCAGCGAGTGACCGATTTACTACCTGTAAGTGGAGGAAAAAGAGATGGGACAGAAAAGCCCGCGCAACTTTTTGCCTGAATGTGGAGTAAAGCTCACGCATAAGCTTCTTTGCCGCCTAATCGGCGATGTCGTTCACCACACTGATATGCCCAACATGGCTGCGCTGCTAGACGCCTTTGAGGGCAGTAGGGTGAACATCTTCGTAGTCCCATATTCTACTACGAGGGACGTTTTCTTTGAACTGCGTTGCGGCGACATCCGCTGTAAAAAACGCTTTTCCGCAGTAGATCTCAAACACATCCTTGATCTAGCCCCTTTCATCGCCGCCTGCGCCGGCCAAGCCACGCCCGAACCGGCTGAGCTGGAAAAGCTGGAGGCCAGGATACGGCGCATCGAGGAACAGCTTAAATAAAACTAACCACCAAAAATCCCCCGGCTCCGAACGTCGGGGGATTTTCTTTTGCTTAGCGCTTCACTATTTAATGATGCTAGTGACGACGCCAGAGCCGACGGTCTTGCCGCCTTCGCGGATGGCGAAGCGGTCGTTGTTGTTCATCGCGATTGGCGCGAGCAACTTGACCTGGAAGGTGACAGTATCACCAGGCATGACAATTTCCTTGTCAGCTGGAAGTTCGACCTCACCAGTCACGTCAGTGGTGCGGAAGTAGAACTGTGGCTTGTAGCCCTTGGAGAATGGAGTGTGGCGACCGCCTTCTTCCTTCTTCAAGATGTAAACCTGAGCCTCAAATTCGGTGTGTGGGGTAATGCTACCTGGGGCAGCGATAACCTGACCGCGTTCGACTTGTTCGCGCTCAATACCACGGAGCAAGAGACCAGCGTTATCACCAGCCTGACCTTGGTCGAGGGTTTTATGGAAAGCTTCGATACCAGTGACGACAGACTTTTGAGTGTCTTTGAGGCCGACGATTTCGACTTCGTCGTTCAATTTGACGACACCCTGCTCGATACGACCAGTAGCAACCGTACCACGGCCTTTAATCGAGAAGACATCCTCGACTGGCATGAGGAACGGTTTGTCAAGATCGTGTTCTGGGACTTCGAAGTATTCGTCCATTGCCTTGACAAGTTCCATAATGGCGTCTTCGTTAGCAGCGTCGCCTTCGAGGGCTTTCGTAGCGGAACCTTTGATGATCGGGGTGTTGTCGCCATCGTAACCGTATTTATTCAAGAGTTCGCGAACATCCATCTCGACGAGCTCGACGAGGTCTGGATCAGCGAGGTCCATTTTGTTCAAGAAGACGATAATCTTTGGAACGTTCA
>CAYXZG010000004.1:6269-33554 GCA_964469535.1 uncultured Candidatus Saccharibacteria bacterium | reverse complement strand
CAAAGTCGATCAAACCTTCTAACTTTATTGTTGTAATAAGTGTAGACGATGTACTTAATGCATTACTGCGTGTAACGTTCTTTGAGGTTGTTTTTGACCAGTAGAGAGGAAAGGCAGGATATCGTATGCCATTCCAATAGATATACTGGCCAAAACCAGCGAGGTAGAAGGGGCTAAAATGCATATCATAGCGGGTATCGCCAATACGCCAGACATAGGCAGCAGCGCCGTTATATAGGTCCCAATTCGTCACTTCCCAACCATAACTATTTAGCCATTGATAAAAAGAGTCTTCGGCTAAAGCGGCTTTATTATTCTCGTCAAGCACTGCTCTTGGTAGTTGCCAGTGCTTAGGGCAAAAAACGATGTCAATTGAGCATTTTTATTCACTAAAATCCCTTGATTCTAAAATCTTTATGCTATAATTATTCCTAAGAAAACACAGGCATGACGAATTCAAATTCAATCAAATCTGTAAATGCTGCGAAATACGATAACTTGGATATACATACCCTTGAATCCGTCATCCAAAAACTCTCCGCTCAGTCTCCTCCCTCAAAACTCGCCCAAAATGACCTACATCTTGCTCGGTACGCCCTTAGTAACCGCCAAAAACACCTTAAAGAACGCGTAATGCGCCTCGAGGAAACCAACGATCGCTATCTTTTCTTCTTTGATTCCACATCCGGTTTCACTCGCCTCGTCGGCCATTCCGTTCTCTTTTTTGCATTCACCGTCGCCAGCCGCATTCATTGGCGCTACTCGGTCAAGCTCGACACCGACCGTTATTTTGTCTCCGAAGAAGGCACTATCTCAGTGCGTTCCCTCGATAGTCTCGCTTCCCAACTTACCAAAATCCATATCTTGCCCGACCCCACTCGCACCACTTCTGAGCTTCACGCCTATAAACTTACTCGCATTTATAGCGACGAACAAATCGCCAAGCTCCGTGATCAATCTAACCGTGACTTCAATAAAATCGTTTCCATTGCTCTTCCCGAGTCTCCTATGCCCGTGCTTTACGATTCTATTACCCAAGCTTGCTCCCTAATCTATCAGCAGTGCGAGCAACTTCCCAGCAATTTTGCCCGTGACACTATCGGCCGTCGCCTCGCCAATGATTCGTATGAGCTCATGATTCAGTATCTTGAGTACGCCAATTCAACTAGCCTTTGCCCCGACCACAACCTTCTCCAGATCGTCCGCCTCTCTCAAAACCTCCGCCACAGCCTCGTCTATGCCGCTCAGCTCCGCCTTATTCGGCACCGGGAGATTTGCCGTATCCTGGAATACCTTGTCACCATTGATCGCATCGCAAACCACGCCTACAACCGACAAAAATCTCTCGCTAAGCAACCCGCCTAGCGATTATTTATAATAAGCCTTCCCTTCCACTCGCACATCCACATAGTCCGGATTCAAATCCTTTTCCTGCAAATATTTCATCATCCGCATCGCGTCTTCCGCCGACACTGCCGTCCCACGATCCATATTTATCTTAAAGTACGGCTTCACGCCCTCTAGATCCACGAATAGCTCTCGGCTCGTGTCCGTCGGCAAGGTTACTCGTCGCACTACATAACCCAAATCATGAAAATCCTGTTCTAGTTGTCCAATATATTCCTTCACCCTTGTTGAGATTTGTCCCCTTCCGTCCTCGTCCACGATCTCCGCCGTCACTCTATATTTAGGCTCCACTTCCTTCTCCGCCGTCATTTTTTCCTTGAGCACGCTCTCCACTCCCATGTAACCCAAAACGACCAATACTGCCATCATCGAAAGCACCGCTAGAATCGACGTCGTCCTTCGTCGTCGTATTTTCTTGCGCGTTCGCATCCGTTCTGATTCAGATTCCGCGCGCTCTCGTTCCGCAACGATCGTTTGGCCGCGCTTAATTCTGTTCGCGTTCTTCCGTCTCATTTCCCACCTCTTGTTGCTTCTCTTTACTACCTTCTGCCACTTCAAGTAAAATCTCTGCCAATCTCTCCGCCGCTTCCGGTTTTATCTCCGCATGCAATTTTTCCGCCAATTCCGCCCGCTCGCGTGGTGCTCGCACCAAATGTCTCACTTCTTCAAGCAAAAGATTCGGTTGCTGTCGCATTTTTTCGTCCGACACCACGACCACCGCTCCATGTTTTTCCAGCTGTTCCGCGTTCTTACTTTGATGTCCGCCTGGCAGTCTTTCAAACGGGACTAAGATCGCCGCCTTCTTCAGCTCTGCCAATTCCGCAATCGTCGTTGCACCCGCCCGGCTAACTACTACGTCCGCCGCACCAAGCAATTCATACATCGCCGAATTAAATTCCCACATCCGAAAATTTGACTTTAGCTTCGCTTTATCCCACTCCTCATATTGCTTCAAGTCAGTCATTTCTTCATACCATTTTCGACCCGCGACTAGCCCTACGCTCGTAAATTTCAACATTTCCGGCAAAATTGCCTGCATTGCCTCATTGATCGCTTGCGACCCTTGGCTGCCACCCGTCACCGCAACTAATGGCTTCTCCGGATCAAATCCAAATTCCCTCTTTAATTTCTTTTGCGTTGCCTCATCCACTTCTTTAAACTCCGCTGCCACTGGTATCCCGACCTGCACCACACAAGCTTCTCCATCCGTCGTTTTTAGTCCCACCCAACCACTCGTCACTACCGTTGCACCCTTCATTAGCAAGCGATTTGCCAGTCCCGGCACCGCATCGGATTCATGCACTACGTACGGAATGTGCAATTTTCTTGCTACCAATCCGACCGGCAGCCCCACAAATCCCCCTTTTAAGAAAATTACATCTGGCCGTTTGCTCGGCAAAAGCAGCCGAAAGAAACTCTGAATCAGCCCACCGACAAACCCAAAGAATCCTACAATATTTCCAAAAATCAAATCCTTAATTACGATTCTCCAATTCCGAAACCAATCTTGCCACGTCCAATTCGCATACCGTCGGAACTTGCCCGCCGCCACTTTGCGAACTCTAATATATGGCACCTTTCCACGCAAAGTCCCAGCTTTATCCCCCCAACGCACACCAATTTCTGTTGTAATTTTTACAACATTTTTATAATACTTCTTGTCTGTCCAGAACTCCACTCTCGTCCGGGGTTTCTTCTCCAACAGTTCCCGCACAACTGCCACCGCCGGCGTAATATGTCCACCCGAACCGCCCCCAACTACTAATACTTTCATACCGTTCTCCTTCCTATCGTTTGCCCATGTCGAACCGTCGCATTCATCTCCTTCGTTTCCTTTCTTGGTTCACGCCCCGTATAGCACGACAGCTGCAATGCAATTCCCAGCGCAGCCGCCATGAACAGCATGCTCGTCCCGCCATAGCTGAGAAGCGGCAGCGTAATCCCTGTCAGCGGCAAAAGTCCCGTCATCGCCGCTATATTAATCACCACATGCGCCGCCGCCCACGCAAAAACACCAATCACGATCAGCGACTGTTCATCATCTTGTAAATAATTCGCCGTCCGCAGGAGTCTCATGAGCAAGAGCGTAAACACCCCCACGATCGCTAGTAGCCCCGCGAATCCAAAAGTTTCTCCCATCACCGCAAACACCGAATCGTTAATTGATTCTGGCAGATATCCAGTCGCCTGTACGCTATTCCCAATCCCCACGCCGAACATCCCGCCCGTCCCGATCGCGATCATTGCATTCTCAATATGATATGTGTCGCTAGAGTCTTCGCTATTGAACGTCATCAGCCTCTCCACGCGATGCGGCGAGCTAAAAATTGCCACCACTCCTAACACCAAAACCGCCACTACCGTCGCTATAAAGTATTGTATTTTTACGCCACTCATAAAAAGCATTGCTAGAATAATTGCCATCAAACTCACTCCCGTCCCCAAATCCTTCTGAATCACCACCACAAATAGCAACGATAATCCGCTCACGATCAAAAACGGCATCCAAAAATCACTCCAGCTCTCTAGCTTTCCTTCCTTCTTTCGCTCTGACATCAATCCCGCCAGATATAACACCAGCCCCAATTTCAAAATCTCCGCCGGCTGAATGCTTAGACTCGATATTCTAATCCATCGGCACGCCCCGAGCTCGCATTTCGCCAGTGGACTGTTCATCAAAGCCAAGCCCGCCAGCAGCGCGCATAGCCCTAGCCCTAGCAAAATCACCCATTTACCCGATTTCTTCAACAGTCCGTATGGTACTCTAAACGCAATTACAAATACCGCCAGCGCAATTACCACATTTATTAATTGCCGCACGAAGAAATAGTTTTCCGGATAATCCGCCCCGTATGCAGAATTCAAGACATTAACACGCATTGGCCCAATCGCATAAATCACAATTAGTCCAACACCCAACAAAATTACCGTCAGAACTCCAATAATTCGGTCACTCTTATGCCGCCTCATTTCGTCTCAGTCTCCAAGGCGCTCTCTGTCGTCGTATTCTTCGCGCCATCTCTCGATTCGTTCACCACTCCACCCTGCACCGCCAAAAACACTCCTAAAATCGCGAACACTCCCGCAATCACCCAAAAACGCATCACGATCTTCGCTTCTCCCCATCCTTTTGCTTCCAAATGATGATGAATCGGCGCCGAAATAAACAACTTCTTATGGAATACTTTTTTCCAAAAAATCTGTGTTAACGACGATCCCGCCTCAACCACGAACAGAATCCCAATCACCGGTAGTAGGAAAAATGCATTTGTCATCATTGCTACCACCCCCAGCCCCGCACCAATCGCAAACGACCCTGTATCTCCCATCATAAATCTCGCCGGTGGCACATTAAACCAAATGTACGACAATAGCCATCCCACCACCGTCAAGCAAAAACCTGTCAGCATCCATTGCCCTTGGAATAGAGCAATGATCGCATAAGCGCCATAAGCCATCAACGATAGTCCTCCTGCGAGGCCATCCAACCCGTCCGATATATTCACCGCGTTCGATGTCGCCACCACCGCAAACGCGAAAATTGCAATCATCCCTACCGCTCCGACCTGCCAGTCTCCCAAAAACGGCACCTCGATCGACGTCCATCCCAATTTCACCGCAAACCACCATCCTAAGACCACCCCAATCAACGTAATCAGCGCAAATTTCACTGGCGCTCTCAACCCTGCCGCACCTCTCCCGCTCCCAAAAACGTTAATCAAATCATCAATCAGCCCCACTAGGCTTCCACCCACAAACCCCGCTAGTGGCAACCAAGTCTGTTCACGATTCAAGTTACAAATCCAGGTTACGATCAACACCGTCACTACCCCAATAATCCCCGCCATTGTCGGAAAATGTCGTGCAATCTTCTTCGCATGCAACTTAGCGACGACCTCCAATTTCTCTCCCGTTACCGTATCCTCTTTTTGTTTTTTCCAAAAATGATATTTATACGCGAAAAACGTATAAATCGGCGTCAAAAAAGTCGCCAAGAAAAAAGCCGACAACGCCAAAAGTAAACCGTAAAACGCCTCATTATTCAATGTGTCCGCCACTATTCCGTAACTCCTGGTTTAATCTTCAAATAATCTATCATATAATTGCTAATCGCATTAAATGCCCTTTGCGCTTCTTGACCATTACGCGTTCCGCTACCATCGTCCCAGATCCGCGTCATGATTACATACTCAGGCATTTCTCCGTCCGCCCCGCCAAATCCAAGATAACTGCCTACCAATTCGTCGAACGAATAGGCGCCATCTTTAATTGCCTGCGCAGTGCCTGTCTTACCCCCCACGTAATACCCCGGCGCATCCAACGTTGTATTAAACGCTCTGCGTACATTATATAACATTTCTCGCATTGTTGCGCTAGTTTGCTCAGAAACCACTTGCCTTTCTGGCTCCGCCGTCGCCTTTGCCACGAACTCCCCACCGCGCATCGTCCCAGCCACTATTGTCGGCGTATAATAATTTCCACCATTTACAATTGCCGATAACGCTGCCGCCATTTGTAGCATCGTCACCTGCAAATTCTGCCCAAACGTCATATTCGCATATGTTGACGCTAGCCCGTAAACATCCGCGTTCGGCTCTACAATATAACCCGCCGATTCAATCAGCTCAATCCCCGTTTCCCTCCCTAGTCCAAATTTATTGTAATAATAATCATATAACCTTTCTCGACTCAAATCCGTAATCTCCGAATCACTCCCCCCGAGCCACCTCAAAACCTGAATCGAACCAGTGTTTAGCGACCAGCTTAGCGCCGTTTGCATCGAGATCGCCCCATAAACCGCATCATCCTGCGACGCGTTCTCAATCGGCCAGCCATCAATCGTCACCTTGTGCGCATTAAAATAAGTCGATTCCGGACTAAACACTCCTGTTTCTAATCCCGCTGCAAACGTCAACGCTTTACATGTACTTGCCGGCTCATACGGATCTTCGACCACGTGATTAATATAATCCGCCGCACTATTCACATTTCCGTAATCCCCCGGATCATATCCCGGATAATTTGCCATCGCCAGTACTCTCCCGTCTCGTGGGTCCATCACGATCGCGCTCAAATTCGCCACACCAAGCTCAGTCGATTTTCCTTCCAGAATTTTTTCTACGTTGTACTGTATATTCTTGTCAATCGTCAGCACAATATTTTCCCCATCCACTGCAGGTTCTTTAATATTATCATTCCCGATCGACAACGCTACGTTGTTGATATCTTTTACCGTCTTCAGCAAACCATCCGTGCCCGACAACTGTTTATTCAGTGCCCCTTCGACTCCATATTGCCCGATCCCGTCGGCATTCACAAAACCGAGCAACGTCGATCCCAAAGTCTTCTCTGGATACACCCGCTTCGTACTCGCTTGCAACCACACCCCGCCTAGATCCGCTTCGACAATCTGTTCTGCCGCCTTCCGTTCCACATTTTTTGCTACGATATAATACCGCATCGCTTTATTTGCAAACACATCGTCCCATGTCGCCGTTTGTTTATCGCCCACAATCGCGCTCACTTTTTCCGCAATTTCTTCCCGATCCGCCAGCATCGGATCCACAATCACCGTATACACCGTCGCGTTCATTGCTACTGCCACCGGTTCCCCACCGTCCAGCATATAGATCTCCCCTCGTTTTGCTTTCAAGACCGTCTGCTTCGTCTGTTGCGCTGCCGCTTTCTCTACCCATTCCTCATGTTGCACGATCTGAATAAAAAACAGCCGCGTCACAATCACCGCCATCACCGTCAGCAGTCCAATCCGCAAAACTCGGTTTCTACTCATGCTTATAATTATAGCATAACTTCCGACCTAGTTTTCTCCTTCCCCCTCGATGCAGCTATATGTTACCTCCTTCAAATGCGCCACATAAATCCTTCCGATCAACCCGATTGGCAACGCAAACATCCCCAGCATTTCTCGCACATATCCACGAAATCCTCGTTTGAAGTTATACACCCCACTTCCGCTCACCGGCTTCATGCCATAAAAATTATACCGTTTATACTCCCCCTTCGTTGCTCGCTGGATCATCTCCCATTGAATCAAATGCGGCGCTCCATACTGCCGATATTCTGGTTTCGAACCGCTGCATGAATAAACCAACTCCTCGCCCGACTTAACGAACATCGACGCCGCTATCGGCACCATTTTCTCACCCTTCCCGTCCTCGGGTTTCTCCTTCCCGTCTAATATATACTGTGGTAACTCCGCCACCATATTAATCACCTTATCACCAAAGTATTTCTTCATCGTCTGATAATATGCCATCTCCGGCGCATGAAAACCTTGCCGCTTTGCCGTCTCCGCCACAATCCCATCCAGTACATCCAGCTCATCTTCTCCCAATTCACGCACCTTCACGCCATCACGTATTGCCCGTTTAATCACCGCCTTATGCCCTTTTCGAAAATTCTTGAACAGTTCGTCCGCCGTCTTGTTTTCAACGTCCAGAGCATAAGTCCATTTTGCACATTCATATTCGCCTAAATATTTGTACCCTAGCTTCTTCAATTCGTCCTTCACCGCCAGATGTTCCGCACCGCCCTCAACAACATTATTGTCCCCATTCCTCTCCTGGCTCACAATATTTGGCGATATTTCAATCACTATTCCTCCCCGCCGCGCGCAAAACTTTTTCGCCTGCGCTGTCAAAAAATCCAAAACTTCTCGCCAATTCTCCGCATCATAGTCCATCACCCATCCGCCCGGCACTCGACAAAGTTTCTTGCCGAGATACCATTCGTGCGTCATGATCACCCCCTTCGCCACAATTTTTCCTTCCGCGTCCCGCACGCCCACCAAAAAAGTATCGTGTCCCATGGCTTTTTGACGACGATACATTCTTACATCTTGCAGAAAATTATCTGCTCCAAACTTTGCACTCTCAAACTCTTCTTCTGTCAGCTCTACGAATTCCATATCTCCATTATATCACTTCTACGCCTATTCCGCGTATCCACCCACCGTCGCATTGTCCATTGCCGCCGCCACTGTGCTACTTTCGCTCGACGCAATTGACGTCAGTCTCGCTTTCTCCACTGCTAGGTCTTCCTTCTTCGCTTCCAGCTCCGCAATTTCATCTTCTATCGCCGACAATTCATAATCATAATTCGTCGCCTGTGTCCCCTGCGCCACGTAAATTAAACCTACGATCAACACCAAAAGTCCCACAATCATCGCATTTGAAATCGTCCCCAAAGTCTTCGGCTGGTGACGTACCGTATTATAATTTCTCGACCAAGACCCGTTCACTGTCGAACTATTCCGTCTCGTCGTAAAAGTTTGCCCTCGCATTATTCCTCGCTGTTTTTGTTTCTTCATTTTAGTTGTCATCGCAAAACAATGTCTGCCCAATTTTAAACGATCTTAGACCGAAGATCGTCGTGCGACAGAGCCATAAGTAATCGCACGACTCTCCGGGAAGGTCATGTATTTTGGGTAAACACTCCGGTTTTAACTCTACAACCGCTGGTGAGCCCTTAGGCCCATGGCGCAGGACGCGCGCCAAAAAGTATCACAAACGCACTCGCCCTGCGAAAACTGTTCTGCTAACTATTTGCAGAAGTTCACTTTCACTTTCTGTGCGCGTGAACGATTGCTAGTAACGATAATTTGACGTGGCATAATATTGCCTCCTTTTGTTTATTTTATTTTTATTTTTATCATCCCGCGAAGCAGCCAGACCTCCACCGTCTCGCCTCTTCTCACGCCTCGCACTTCCTCCGACAGGCTATTTTCTTCTTGCTGCCCGCAGTTTCGCGCTTCGCGCCCTCGGGTTGATAAACAACTCCTCATTTTCCGCAACGATTGGCTTTTTCGTGATCATCTCAATCCGACTTTCCTCGCCATATCCCGACATTTCTCGCATCCAATCCTTGACCAGCCGATCTTCCAAACTATGAAAAGTAATCATCGCGACCCTTCCACCTGGTTTCAAAACCTTTGTCAGTAGTGGTAAAATCAACTCGATTTCTTTCAACTCATCATTGACGGCAATCCGTATCGCCTGGAACGTTCGCGTCGCCGGATGTACCCGACCTCCGCGCCCAAACTTAGCTAACGCCTCGCCGAGCTGCTTCGTCGACGTCCATGGTCGCCCATGCACGATCGCCCGCGCGATCATCCTCGCAAAACCCGGCTTCTCCTCGCCGTATTTCTCCAAGATTTCCACCAAATGCGATTCACTCCACTTGTTCACGATCACATCCGCCATCAAATCCTGATCCTGGTCCATCCTCATATCGAGTGGCCCATCTTTCGCAAAAGAAAATCCTCGCTCTGCCCGATCAAGTTGCGGAGAAGACACTCCAAAATCCATCAATATCATGTCAAAAGCGTTTCCACACTCAATTTCCTGTAGCACCGCACTATAAAAATCACTGTGCCGAAGCGTTATTCCTTTTCCTCGGAATTTTTCTTCCAGCACTCGGATTGCATTCTCATCTCGATCGACAAGCACACAATCTTTATAATTCTGTGTTACATCCAAAATTTCGCTCGCGTGTCCCGCATAACCCGCCGTGAGATCCATATACGACTCTCCACGCCGCGGCTGTAGAACTTTGAGCACTTCCGACAATAATACAGGCTTATGAAGTTCTTCCATGTCATAATTATATCATAATAACTATGACTTCCTTTCGTTTGAGACCGCTCAACTAGAAACTTTCGCGTTTTTGTGTTTCACTTGTTTTTTGTTTCCGTTTTTTATACACTAAATCCACCACGATTTCGGCTTGCCGAAACAAACCACGTATCATGGCCGTTGAGAGACTTATAGCGTATTGAGTGGGTTGTGTTAATATCTCGCGATACCAACAAATAGAGTTAATTTGGGAGGTGTTTATTCGAAGAACTTATTGGTTTCGGTTACGCGTATCCTAAACGCGCGCAAAAACTCCTAGTTGGCCGATCTCAAACTCTGTTAATTTTCATGGCCCCACGCTCGCAACCTTTTTCTAATTCTTTTTATTTTTGAATTTTGTTTTAGTTGTTTGTGTGGGTGTTCGTCCACTGACCTAAGTATATCCGAGTTTTCCGAAAAACACAAGCACATTTTCCAAACATTTTTCAAACCCAGCTTTCGAGTTTTCCACAGGCACATTTCTAGTCCCCCATTCTCCGCCAATAGAACTTTTCCACAGCACAGCAAAACGCCCCCCCTGTTGCCAAGGGGCGTCGTCTACTCACTAGCCAGTGGATGTGACCGTCTAATGGTCAAAATGCGCCCTGAGACCATCATCAGTTGGTCACATTCCGCCTTCTGCATCTTTCGGCATAGCCCAGTTACTTCCATGACCATATATACCGGTTCTTGCCACACCGCACCAAATGCTATTTCGCTACTATCGCGCGCGTATTTTTGGATCCGCACGCGCAGCAGCACTTTCTTCATAATTGCCCTTTGCAAATAATACGCATCCAAAAACCATTCACGACATACAGTCTATCGAGAGACATGCCCTCACCCTACTTTCTTCAAAATCTTGGCTTCTTAAGTTACAACCGCCCGTTTCAATCCCCCTCCTCGGTCTTCATTTTTCCCTCATTAGCCGTTTCCCTCTCATCAGTCAATGTTCGTCATTTCATCGGCCAATGCGAACAAAATCACTTCCGCTTGCAGACCAGGGCGGTTTTCCGGAGTCTTTCGCACTCCTATACTTCATATCCTAGCACAGGTTATATCATTTGTCAAGTCTTTTACGCTATTTTCAAATTTCGTCTTTAGCATTATAACTATCATTGCACTATTCTAAAATAGTATGTCGTAATTATTTTCCAAAACTTTACTTTATTTCAGAAAAGTATTGTCTAACTATCGCAAAGTTGTTCGGTTTATGGTAAGCTCGAACCGACCGCCCGTAAATTTCTTGCCCTTCCCTTTTTTATTTGTTATAATGAGCCTAATATTTTTGGAGGTAAAGTTATTATGGATTCAGAAAAGTCCGTCACAGAACAAGCTATGACAGAAAAACCCACTGAGGAGATTTCCGACACGCACACTACCACGGACCCGACTGAGCAACCAGCTGGCGAACCGGCTTCCGATGACCTAACTTCTGCCACCGACGCCGCCATGGACGCCATCGACCAAATCGTCAACCATAACAATGATGCAGACGATAGCCATGGTGCCGATGACGCCCCCAACTACGTCGACACCTCAGCCACCTTCGACGTTTTTCACTGGGCTAACACTATCGACGAAGTCAAAAACAATGTCTCCGTCGAGCTCTTCCTGTTCAACAAAAATTACACTCCTTTTCGTGTCCGCTATTCCGACGCCTTGACCGCCAGTGTTAAGGCCATGTTCATGCAAGAAGCCACCGGATATATTATTAAAGAAGCCGACAAAGGCCTCGAGTGCCGCGAATACGAAAAGTCCGATGGCGAAGACAAGGTCATCTACCGCACTAAACTCAGCAATGTCGGCCGCGCCGAAACTTTAATCCACCTCATCGAACACGAATATCGCAATATCGACTCTTATACCGACCATGTTGACGAGTTTAAAAAAGTCAAAGGCATCCTCGCCAAATTCTCCTACCCCGATGACCGCGGCGAAACCAAAGTCTTTTATATCGCTAAAGGCATCTCGCCCTCTTCCGCGCTCAAAGGTGGCACCTCTTGGGAACTCAACGGCGAGAGTTTTGAGCCTTTCTCCGCCGAAGTCGCCTTGAAGATGCCCGATGACAACCAAGTCGCCATCGTCGAAGATAACATCATCATTTTTAACCAATCCAAATTTGAAAGCCTCTTCCAATACGATTACAAATCGCAAGTCATCGCCGACGCCAAAGCCAAAGAGCTTACCGACAAGTACAAGCTTTCTTTCGCTGAGGGCTTAACCCTCAATTCCCTCCTCCAGGACCGCAAGCCTCTCGTCAAAAAGCTCCAATCTCTCGATATTTCTGAAGAAATGTCCCAAGACCAGCTCATCGATTATGCCGATGAGATGCAGCTCGAGCTCATGACCGATGACGACGGCTCAATCATCATCATGGACGACAAAGATCTTACGATGTTCGTCAACTTGCTTTCCGAAGATTATTTCGTTTCCCCGGTCAACGGTCGCCGCTACGAAATCAAATCCAAAAAACTCCTCTCCGCCCCCGAAGGCGAACCGCCTCGCGGCTAAAAGGCAAAATATCTATCATATTATATCTACCTACTAGAGGATACTACTACTGAGTGAGGCAGCGAAGAGGGTAAGCTTTGGAGCGTACGGTATTGTACGCGGCAGGAACGAGAAAGTAACCATCATAGATGAGCACTCCGGCGTGATAATCTCGAGGACCAGCAGTATTTGACCAATGAGGAAGAAACGCACCGGCGTCTTCTAGGCCTGTACGATATAAATATTCTCCACCATTGCTTAAGAAAAACGGATTAAGCTTGATGTCATAACGAGTCCCATCCGTATTTTGCCAAGTTGGTAAGGCTGCTCCAGTATAGTTGCTCCAGCCAATCACTTGCCAGCCATAACTATTGAGCCATTTATAAAATGAACCGTCGACTAGTTGCACCTCGCCAGCGCCATGCGCAGTATAATCCTTATTCCACTTAACCGTGGCGCTTGGTAGTTGCCAGTGCTTAGGACAGATGAGCTGCACTGGCAACTACCAAGAGGAAAGGCGAAAGTCCAGACTAATCCAGCAGATAATAAATATTGGCAACCGATTATGATTGAAGACGGATATTGGGCATTGCTAGAAGCCTATCTCTGGCCAGGCCCAAACCTTGATTTAGGACTTGGTCCAATCACTTGGCAAGATCAAGGCACTTCTTATGATGCGGTATTAATGCCTTTTTATGATATCCTAAACGGCAGAGTAATAAACTATTCACTTTATCAGCCTGCCTATGAAGGAATGCTATGGAATAATTCACCAGCAGAGACCATCCATGGCACTCTAGTAGCATCTACATGCGGCATCCTTAGTAAAAGTTCTGGATTGGCTGTATCTAACGCCTATGATTTATCTCGCGGCCTCTCCCTTCGCTGCCTCACTCAGTAGTAGTATCCTCTAGTAGGTAGATATATGTGATAGATATTTTGCTTACTTATGGGTTAGAACTTCCACGAGGCAGCGAGGCACCACACCACAGACTTCCATTGCCCCGAAGAAGTTTATGTACACGATTTTGGAACTTGCTTAGACTTCTTTTACTAGCTTTAGTGGATGGACTAAAAGAGCATTGAAGCTCAATGCGAAGAACGACGACCCCGTAAAGACGGGCGTCGGAGTGAGTTCATCCATCTAAAGCTAGTAAAAGAAAGAACAGCAACTGCAAAAGACCGCATAAACTTCTTCGGGGCAATGGAAAGCCCTACCCTTGTGGCAACATATAAAACTGCGGCTCTCCCTTGAGAAGCTCAAAATACGGCTGCAGCGTAAAAGTCTCCTGACCAAGCATCGCCAACACACTGAACAAGTCCGCTCTCAATGCGTCAACCGACTCATTATCGTCCAGCTCCGCCTCAATTTTGATAAAGGTCCCATTTATCCCCTCGAGATCATCCAAATAAATCACTGTCCGCTCATCCAAAGCAATCTCCCGACGCTGCCTACTCACTTCCGCAACCTTCCTAAAACCCAACTGATGAACAATTCCTGACGCCTCCGTATAATTTTTCACCTCCGTAAAATTCACCCAGTCCACCCCGCTATCTTCGATATGCCGCTTCAAATATAGCGCGTACACCGCTGGTTCTTCTGTCGTCCGAACCTCCGTTCGCATCACCAACCTCGGAAAATTCATCGCCGGCCGATAATCGTGCGGTAAGTAGATCCGCTCATGTTGCCAAATCACCGGTGAAATTTCCATTCCGATACTGGCCAGTTGCTTCTCAAAAGCCGATCGATCTTGCAATAGGCTTTTTACGATTAGCTTTTTCATACTTCCATTATAGCACAATTTTCCCCACCATCAATTCAAGCATGCTATAATATCTCTAACAATTTAAGGGAGGTTTCATGATCATTGCTGCAGCAATCATTCTTACAATTATTATTCTCATAATCATACCTGGCATTCGCATTATCAACCAATACGAACGCGGCGTCGTGCTTCGCCTCGGTCGCTATTCGCGTACGCTTAATCCCGGTTTTCGTATTATCATTCCCTATCTCGACAAAATGACCAAAGTCGATATCCGTACTACCCCGATGGACATCCCGAAGCAAGAAGTCATTACTCGCGATAACGTTACTGTCAATGTCGACGCTGTTGTCTACGCTCGTGTCATCGACGCCAGCAAGGCCGTGCTTGAAACAACGAACTATAATTACGCAACCAGCACCTTCGCCCAAACCGCCCTTCGCGACGTCACAGGCAATTTTAACCTTGACGAAATCCTCAGCAAACGCGACGAAATCTCTGCCCAAATTCGCGAAATCGTCGATGCCCAGGCCGACAAATGGGGTATTGATATCGAAAACGTCAAGCTCCAAAATATTGAACTCCCCGCCGACATGAAACGTGCTATGGCAAAACAAGCTGAAGCCGAACGCGACCGTCGTGCCGCCATCATTTCTGCTGAAGGCGAAAAGGCCGCTGCCGTCGCCGTTGCTGAAGCTGCTCGTATGCTCGCCCAAACCCCCGGTGGCATCAACATTCGCACGCTCCAAACTCTCGAAAAAATCAGCACCGACCCCTCTCAGAAGACCGTTATTCTCCTCCCGACCGACCTCACTAACCACAGCCGCTAATCGCCATAAGCAGCGACTAGTCGTTCTTCCTTATCTCAAAGTTACGCGCCGCGCCACTGCGATCGCGATCCGCCGCCCCGGAATAAACTCAACCTTAATCTTCCGCATTTTTCGCTCCATTTTTCTTCATCGTCATTCCTGTCGTCAAAATCATCACCCCTATGCTCGCCGTCGCGATCATATCCAATCCCGTCAACACTTCCGCTGATGTCTCTGCCGCTCGCTTACCTGCACTGGTATTTGGCACAGTCGGCTTGGCCACTTCATCGCTCGATGCCTGAACGTTCGCATCTGCTATTAAATTCATCTTCTTTGTCAAGTTGGGCTTCGCAATCGCTTGTTGCATTTTGAATTCCACATCCAACACGTTCGGCGAATGCGTGGCGCCACCCCCAATTCGCTCAGTTTTCGCGGTCGACAGTCCAGCGCCATGTCGCCCAAACATCAACTCCACCCCCTGCGCGCCCTCATTCATTGCTGCGATCAGCTCATCTAGCTCTTCCGCATCCTGATTATCCCAATCATCATACGCCGCTTGTGCGTCCAAAAGCAGTCCCCGCAAATACCGCACGAATTTTTCCTGATCGGCTTCCTGCGCTGTCTGGATCGCGACTTGGACTTTAGTCATCGCATCCATTATTTCATTTTTGTTTTCCGTCGCACTTGCTACGGTCGGCACCGCGCCCGCCAGCATCACCGACAACACCGCGCCCAAGATCTGAGCTTTTTTCATATCTCTCCCACATTTTAGTAATATTAACTACCTCTAGTTCCATAGTATCACAAAATATAGGAAACATCAATCTTCAAAACTATTTTTGTAAAAAAGAACACTCTTTAATCATAAAATAAGTATTAGCGCTATCAAACGTTATTCAGATCGCGACCCAGCAGCACAACCCCTAGCGCTCACAAAACCACTCCGCCCCAGTTTCCGTGCTCATCTACACTTTATTAATCACCGGAATCACGATTGGCGTATGCCCTGTCGCATCAAACAAGATGTGTGTTACATCTTCCTTGATTTCTTCCTTAAACGCTTTCATGTCGTCCCCGCTCAACTTCTCCGTTCGTACTCGCAAATAATGCCGAATCTTCGCGACCAGCTCTTCCGAATTGTCTAAATAAATAAATGCTCGCGACACAATATCTGGAGTTTTAATAAGTCGATTTGTCTTCTTGCTCAGAGTCAAAATAATCACAAAAATCCCTTCCCGCGAAATATGAATCCGATCCTTGACCACCGCCTCGTGTACTGGCTTATCTGCATCGTCAAACAGCTTATTCCCAACGTGAATCCGCCCGTTCTTGCGCACCGTTTGATCCGGCATCAATTCGATCACATCCCCATCGTCTGTCACCAGAATTCGCTCTCGCTTCATTCCGATCACGTTCTCCGCCATCTCTGCATTGTGCTCTAGCATATAGAATTCACCGTGGTATGGCACATAATTCGTCGGATGTAGACGCTCGACAAACTCAACATGGTCTTCGTAATAAGCATGTCCCGACAAATGCAGCGGCCCCAGATTCGTAATATGCGATTTTCCGTTCTGAATCACTCCCGCCCCTTCACGTAACAACCCATCTACCGTATTCACCACGTGCGGCTCATTTCCCGGAATCGGATTTGAAGAAAACACGATCACATCGCTACTTTTAATCTTAATATATTTGTGCGCCCCCGTCACCATCCGGTTCAGCACCGCATTCATCTCCCCCTGCGACCCCGTACATACCACTGTTATCTTATCGTCTGGCAACTTGATAATATCTTCCATCTTCATGATGGTGTCTTTCGGAATCTTAATCACTCCCGTTCGCAGCGCCACTTCGACGTTATTGATCATTGAAAATCCCGCGAACGCCACCTTTCTTCCCCGTTCCGCCGCCTCATGCAAAATCAGTTCAATCCTTTTAATCTGGCTCGAAAAACAGCTAATAATCACTCGTCCGTTCGCATAATGATCCATTACTCGCCCGATGTTCTCTCCCACGTCATACTCCGAATGTGGGTGACGTCCCGGCGAATCAATATTTGTCGATTCATTCAGCATCAGGGTAATTCCCTCTTTCTTTACGATCTCGTCGATTCGCTCATAATCCGTCTGTATGCCCAGCGGTTTTTCCTCATGACGCCAGTCCCCCGACAGATAGATCGTTCCGTTCGGCGTCCGCACCACGATCGCCGCGTTTCCCGGGATCGAATGCAATGTATGGATAAACTCCACCGAGAAGTTTTCGCTCACCTTAATTATTTCATGCTTGAAGGGATCGACCGGCTGATAATTTAACTCTGGTACTTCCGTGAGTTCCGACATCTGTCGTTGGATCATCCCAATCGTAAACGGCGTTGCGTAAATCGGCGTCAAAGCCCCAAATTTTGGCAATAAATGTCTACACGCCCCAATGTGATCTAGATGTGCATGCGTGAAACAAATCGCCTTCACCTTATCCATATTGTCTTCGAGATACTGAATATCCGGCACCATATAGTTCACCCCTGGATAATCCGCCCCCGCGAACAGCGACCCCATATCGACAATAATCATCTCACTCTTATATTCGATGATTGTCATGTTTTTACCAATCCCAAATTCGCCTACGCCCCCCATCGGGATCACTCGCACCGCCTCCGGATCTGGCCGCGCCGCACGCAGTTGCGCATTCGTCACCTGCTGACCGTTATATCCGTTATATCGACTTTTATTCACCGGCACCCCAATGATATGTTGCGTCGCCTGCGCATTGACATCTTGTGACAGCATCCGCTGATGATGCACCATTTCCCCCTTACGCACCGAAACCCCCAATCCAACCTTCTTATTTTGCCCCTGTGAGGCCTTTTGAGACCCTTTAGAAGCACTTTTAGCCGTTACCGCCTTATGACGGCTCTCCGCTTTTTGCGACCCCTTAGAGCTCACTTTAGCGCCCCGTTTCGTCGTTTTTACGGCCGTTCCAGTATTTTTCCGCCCCTGTGGTCGCACTAGCGCTGCATCTTTGCCTCCTTCGGCAAAATTTGCGTTAAAATTCCGCTTTTGCGACTCTTCAAACTGTTTTTTTATATCCGGCAAGCGTTCATTTCGCATTTTCATCAAACGCGCACGCCGCTCAGCTTCTTTATTATTCATCTTTCCTTTTTCCTTATCCCCCCAAAGTCTTTCAAACTACCCCTATTATATCATACTTTTCAAAAAAGTGAGAATATTCCGAACTTTTAAACCCCGAAATCATTCACGTTTGATCTCGAATCCCTCCACGAGACCAAATTTCTTCTGATCATTCAGATATACATAGCCAAACACACAAAACACCGCCGCCCCGATCAAGTTCACAAACATATCCTTAATTGTGTCGATCAACCCTAGTTCGAGATAACCCCCCTCGATCGTTATCAATTCTTCACCGTTTTGCCCATATAAAACCGTGTGATCAATATTCCGAATTATCACTGCTTTATTTTCATTTTGCTCATTCAGCTCAACCGAGCTTATCATTGTCACAATTCGATCTTTCTGCCCGTCGGTCAGAATCACTTGATCTGATACGAACTCACAAAATTCCCAACAAACCGCGATCGTCATTGAAAATGTAAACGCAAAAATCGCCACGAAAAGTGGACTTAAGCTCACACCCTTCACTTTTTCACTAAACATATTCACTAGGCTGAACCCCACGCTTGCCGCCAAAAATCCGTTGAATGTGTGCAGCAAAGTATCCCAAAAATAAATATTCCCATAAAAATTTTCAATCTCACCCAGTATTTCCGCCGCAAACACGAATACAAATACGCTAATTTCGAGACCACTCGGCATTTTCACCTTAAAAGTTTTCTCGATTAACATTGGCGCCTGCAGCCCGACCAACGCTACAACGCAGAGTAGCCCATTCGCATAATTCCCCAGCCACATCTCACGCACAAGACACACGATCACCAGAATCCTCAAAACGATATAGACGACAACCGAAGCCTTATCCGAATCGCGATAAATCTGTTTTAATTTTTCAATGTTCATTATTCCGCCACCTCACTCCGCAAGAATATCATCACTCCGTCTACCGAAACATCCGACAAACTTTCCCACAGCGCACCCATTTCCCCGCCAATCGCCGCAATCAACATGCACACAAGCCCCACCACACACAGCACTAAGCACGCTCTCGAAGCTTTCCATCTTTCCTTTATCGGCTTTTCCTTCCTATTCTCCTTGCTCTTTAGCTCTCCTTTTTTCTCCAACAACTTTTCATCCTTCGTTCCCGCAAAAAATCTTTTGACCGCACGCAGGGTCGCAGGATACATCTTCAACACTTTCATCAAAACAATTCCACCTAAAATCAGTAGAATTATTCCAAACAAAATATATCCAAAGATTCCAATCCCCAGTATCCAACTCCCCTGAAACATTTTTCCAAGCAGCGAACCGATAATCCCGACTAGTCCCAACATGGCTGACGCCGTTACGACCAAAGTTATCGTCACCACCCCTAGAATCACTGTCGCAAACGCCGCCGCATCCAAAATTCCTAGCCCCACGAACAAAACTTCTAGGAAATCTATTTTCCTAGTCTCTATTTTTGCCTCTCCCATCGTAATCTTATTATATCATAGTTCTTCAAACTAGAAATAATGGCGTCGCCTCGGAAGAAATATCAAATGATATTTCTTCACTCGGATGCCTTATTATATCGCATTTTTCCTTGAACCGCTTATAAAATTCCCCGAGACGATGTTCCCGGGGAATTCTTTATTAGCGTGCCGCTCCAACGAGATCTTCTGCCAGGATCAAACCCGCATACGCTCTCAACGGCCTCTCTGTCGGTCGTGCATCGACCAGCTCGCACCCCGCCGGAACCGCCATCTTGCTCACGTCGCGCCCATCACAGTGCGCCAAAAGCGCAATCGGCCACGGCACAATGTAGAAAGTTTCCTCTTGACCGCCGTCAACGATCGGATAGTTCAAGAATTTAAGCGGTTTCCGCTCTAAGCGATAAATCTGTTTTATCACCTCAAGCGGCCTGCGCCCCGAGCCCCACTCAAAATCCGCCGCCAGCAGTCGCGCGCCATTCAACGCGCCAATCTCTCGCCGATTCAGCACCCACCGCAACTGACCGTTCCGGCTCATCTTCGGTCCACTAACCGCACCCGGCGCATCGCACTCGCCCGTCGCGCCGTCCACCCAGCCGCAGCCCACTCCTCGCCAGGCTACATCATACGCCCGCAGTCGCCAGTTCGTCGCGCCCAGCACCGCTCCGACCGGCATTGCCGACTTTGCCAATGCAATCCGTCCCCGCCCGACGTACCGCGCCACCTCAAGATCTACGGTCGTACAATTTTCGAGTATCCCGTGCAAAATCCTTGCTTCCATAGCTACCCCCATTTCACGCCAATCCAAACGTTCTTTCGCTTCCCGCGAATACCTCAAATTATATCACATCTTGCCGGATCTATTGAAACCTCTTCAACAATTCTCGAAAATCTTCATCATTCTTTGCCGAGAACGTCACGCTCCTCCCCCGAATCCGCACCGTCGCCGAGTAAGCCTCGCCAAGTTTCTTCTCTTCCTTCAAAAACTCATTCACTTTCACCGCTTTTACTGAACTTTTCTTCTTATGCTCTGCGATATATTGTTCAACTTTCCGCGCCGACCAACCTTCGTCAATCATTTTTGGCAAAATCTCGTGAATCATTTTCGGCTCTAACGAAATCAACGGCCGCATCGGTCCTTCCATCAGTCCATGCTCAACCATCGCCTTTTTCGCTTCGTCTGGCAATTTTAGGAGCCGCATTGTGTTCGCCACACTCGCCACGCTCTTCCCGACCCTCTTTCCAATCTCTTCATTCGTCAGATTGAACTGTTCTTTCAGTTTCACATATGCCGTCGCAAGCTCAATCGGACTCAGATCCTCTCGCTGCGCATTCTCGATAATCGCCATTTCCAGCTTCGTCTGCCCATCCATCGTCCGCACAATCGCGGGAATTGTCTTTTTCTCAGCTAATTGCGACGCTCTCCACCGGCGTTCCCCTGCCACAATTTGGTATTTTTTGCCCGTACGCACCACCACAATCGGCTGCAAAACTCCATGCTCTTTGATCGAATCCGCTAGTTCTTGCAGCGCCGCCTTGTCAAAATTCTTGCGCGGCTGACCCTCATCGCGCTCAATTTCCGCAATGTTCAACTCGACCAACTTGCTAACCTTCGCATCTTCGCTACTCGTTGGATCGAATTCGTCCTCGACTAAATCCGTCGGAATCAAACTCTCAAACCCCCGTCCTAATCCTTTTCCGCCCAATCTGCCCATTACTTCTTCGTCCTTTCCTCTACTTCACGCGCAAAATCTCGATACGCTTTCGCACCCTTACTAAATTTGTCATACGCCCCCACTGGCACCCCATGACTCGGTGCTTCCGCTACCCGCACGTTCCGCGGAATTGTTGTCTCAAACACTTTATCCTTGAAATACTTCCGCACTTCCGCCAAAACTTCCACGCTCAAACTTGTCCGTTTATCGTACATCGTCGCCACCACGCCAAGTAGTTTCAAATCCGGATTCATCGCTTTTTTCACCATTGCCATACTCTCGAGTAGCTGCGCTACCCCTTCTAACGCATAAAACTCCGTTTGCACTGGTAAAATCAAATAATCTGACGCGATCATCCCGTTCACCGTCAAAAGCGACAAACTTGGCGGCGAATCAATAATAATATAATCATATTCTGGCGCCGCCGACGCCAAAGCCTTCTTCAACGCCACGAATTTCTGTTTCATCCGCGCCATCTCAACTTCCGCATTCGCGAGCTGCGGCGTCGTCGGCGCCAGATCAAAATTCTTAAACGCTGTCGGCTGAATCACATCCGTAAGTTGCGCCGCCCCCAGCATCACTTCCGTCATGCTCGCGTCCAACTCACTTTTTTGCACCCCCAGTCCACTCGAAGCGTTCCCCTGCGGATCCAGATCCACCAATAATACCTTATTTTTATCTTTCGCCAAATAGTACGCCAAGTTTACCGAAGTCGTCGTTTTTCCCACACCCCCCTTTTGATTCGTGATACAAATAACCCTCGCCATAACTATTACCATTATATCACGTTTTTATATTGCCTCCCACTTTTTCTATTTCAAATAGTACAACGCTCCCGAATTCAACCGAAAAACATATGTCCGCTCGTCCAAGCCCGTCGCCTTTTGAAGGGGCTCCAAATACAGCTCGTTTTCGCTCCCGTATCCATAATTCGCAAACACAAACAGCCCTTCCGACAAATCTTTTCCTGCCAAAATCTTCTTAAAATTTTCCTCCGTATAAGCTTGATCTTGCATCACGTACGACTCTTTAATTTTTGTAAACAATAAGATATCATCTAGGAATCGATTGTTCCCTGAGTTAAACAAATACAATGCCGGCGTATCTGGCTTTGCCTCCACTTCCGCCACCACCTCCGCGAACCGACTATATTCCACATCCGGCTCAATCCCCATCGGGATCGGCATCACCGCCGTCACCAGCAAAACCCCGCCCATAATTGCATTCCGTCGCCGCTCTTTCGCTACCATCCCGACCAGCTTATATAACCCAAACATCACGATTACGAACATCAATCCACAAATCGCTTCTAGATATCTCAAATCCGTAAACGGCGATGCAATCGACGCAATCACGAAAAAGAACAATGTCGGCCACAGCAGCGCCGTAAAGCACCCGTCCTGCTGTCGCTCGATTTCCAACTTCTTTCCGTGCTTTAATCCATAAATCGCCAGCACGAACATCGCGATCAAAATAAACGGCAACATATAATGAAAATTATACAAGACCATAATTCCCACGAATATCCCTATTTGCGTCCCCAAATTCGCCACATTCAACAAATTCGCCATCGCTCCCTGCCCCCTATATCCAAAGAACATATGCTGTATCGAATACGGCCAAATCACAAGCGAAACCACCGCCGCCACCGCCAAAGCCCCCACATACGCCCCCAATTCTTTCGTCCTTCGCGCCTTTATGTACCTTACTACCATCACGATAAACATCGGCGCCAGGAAGAACAAATAGTAGTACTGCGTCAAAACCCCTAATAACGCCACTATTCCAATCCCGATAAGTAGCCCTGGCCTCATCTTCTTACTTTCTAGCAGTAACAGATGTAGATACGCTGTCACCGTCACCCACATCGTCAAAAGCGCATACATCCGAATATACATCACCGTACTAATCGCCGCCAAAGTCAAGCTCGCCGCCAAAGTCAGAACCCCCGCCTTCATTTCTCCATTTTTCTCTCGCGCCAGCAGTTTATTCGCAATCAAATACAAAAACACCGAGTTTACCGCAAACGCCAAAATATTAATCGTAATCCCCACCCATTTATTAAACACTCCCGGCGTCAACTCCATCCCCATCCTCAGCAACAAATAGAACAGCGGCGGATGTACATCGTCTCTCTGGTTATTATAAACTGGCGCGAAATCTCCCCGCTCATCTTCATTCACCACCAAATAGTCTTCATAATACGCCGCATCATGCCAATGATTATAGAAATCTTCATTCTCCTGAATCTGGATCTTATCATAATTCGCCAAACTCAACGAATACGCCTCGTCCATATGAATGTACGCTTTTCCCATTCCTGCCACCACATAAACAATCGTCTGCACTATTACAATCAGTCCCACCCAAAACAGTTTCGACTTGCTTAGCTTAGCGAAAAAATCCCTCATTGTTCTCAGTATAGCACATCGTATGCTAAAATTAAGCTAGATATTACATCGAACCTTACAGAAAGGAGGATTAATTATGTCTCCGCATACGTCCATTGCTCCCTACCATGGTCCTATCGCTCTGCCAACCGTATCTCGTGAACCTCAATTTATCATCACCGAAAACGGCAAATTGCAGCTCATTACTGCCAACAAGAAAAAAGGAGGGAAATTCCATGCGAACATACACTGGCCTCGACGCCGCCAAAGACACTGACCGCTTCTTCCGAACCATCTTTTTCACTAACCAAGAATATAAATACCACAGCTTCGCCTACGGTGATTTATCGCCCTTATCCTGCGCCCGCCGCAATTGCCCACGCTCCCCCGACCACGACATGCACAGCTGCCGCATCGACCTGCGCAAAGAACGCCCCGCCAATACGCCCACACTCACCTCGACCCCTTTCTCCAAAAATCCCCCTCGCTGAGGGGGATTTCTTCTTTTCGGCGCTATTTAATCGAAACGATTTCGATCAGACTATATT
This sequence comes from uncultured Candidatus Saccharibacteria bacterium, assembly GCA_964469535.1. GTDB lineage: Bacteria > Patescibacteriota > Saccharimonadia > Saccharimonadales > Saccharimonadaceae > Nanosyncoccus. The sequence goes on along the minus strand of CAYXZG010000004.1, from coordinate 9,187 downwards.
TCTGCCGGTGTCCAGTTTCCTTATGAACACGCTTCTTTGAATGATAGCGAATCACGCGAATTTTCTCGCCCGCCACCTTTTCTTCTACTACTTTCGCCGAAACTTTCACGCCCTTCACTTCTGGCATACCAACGCTTACCTTGTCGCCATCAATCACGAGCAAAGCACCAGTTTCGAGCTCTTTCGTTCCTGCCGGAAGGAGGTCCACCCGGAGGGTCTCTTTCTCCTCGACGAGATATTGCTTACCGCCGATGAGTACAACTGCTTTCTTCATGTTATTCCCTTAAATAATATTATCTCTCGTCATTTTACCAAATATCGCCCCCAGCGTCAACCCTCATTCCCCCTATCGAATCCAAATCAATTACACCAAAAACCGACCAGTAGCCAACCAGTTCACCTTCATCTTAGCATACCATAATCATTTTGTCAATATTTCTTCTCATTTTTTTCTCCAAAACATGCTACAATGTCCTTAATAGGAGGTTAGGACGATCTTTGCCCAATCTAGCACTTTTCGACAAAGGAGGTTTTTATGTCTCGCTTTATTCGTGTTCGAACCAGCGCCGGCATCGTCTCCGTTGACATTCAACGTCAAAAGCTCAACGATCATTGCATCCAATACGATCTCGCCACCACCGTCGGCGACCATGATAGGGTCAGCGAAAACTTCACCGTACCTCTCAACCCCAGTGTTCGCTCTGAGTCCATCAAGATCTGGAAGAAGTATGAATCCACCCATCGCGGCAACTTTGTCATCCGTAGCGGCATGGGACTTTGCGGTTGCTACGACACTTACGATCCCAACGCCGCGCCAAATCCTCACCGCCAAGAATCCGACAGCGAGCACGCCTGTGGTTGCGTCGAACTTGTCAACGACCTTGAGCTCTTCTACCCCCAGCTCCTCACTACTACCGACTACGCCCGCATCCGCACCCTGCTCAAAAACCACGACCTCGGCGAAAACACCAGCGGCGACCGCCCCGACGACGGCAGCCAAGACATCACCGACAAGACCCTCACCGAGCTCCACGAGTTCGCTAAATCCATCATTCATCTCCCCGCTCACCCCCGTACTGTCTTGCTCAAAGATTTCATGCGCTTCCAAGATCCTCTCTTCGACGGCTACGACCCCGACGATGCTCGCATCGTCCAGCTCGCCCACGTCATCGACAAAATCGAGGCCGTTCTCTCCATCCTCATCTATGAGCGGTCCGGAGCCGGCGGCAGCCTCGAATACAAGCGTGCGCACTACGGCATCACTGCTCAGGATCAGCACTTCATCGACGCTACTGGTGGTGATTCTTCAATCGCTGCGACCTGGTTCGCCCATGCCTGCACTCACTGTCATACCTGCTACGGTTTTCCGTATCTGCTCGATGTCGTGAAAGCCGCTGTCACCGACGTTCGCGGCGCCTGGTTCCCCTGGTTCGACGCCTTCTGCACCAACCACGATATCCCGCCCGAGCATTTAAGCACCCCCCCCCGTACGACCTAAGACCATAATCTTGCCAACGCCATTTTTTAGTCCATATACCTCCTTTTACCCCAAAAGCCCCGACTCTGTCGGGGCTTCCCTTTTTCTCTAATCTCTATTTACGACCGCGTGCCTTTTTCGTCGCTTTCTTTACCGTCTTATGCGCGCGATACCAATATGCTACGCCCGCGATAATTACCACCGCCACCACAACCGCCAAGGCAATCTCCATCGGCCCCGTATTTGGCAACTCTTTCGGCCTTTCTATCTCCGCATCCGGTTCAGGATCTGGATCAGGCTCCGGATCGGGTTCCGGATCAGGATCAGGCGCCTCCGGCACCGTGACCGCCTCCGTCTGAATCGTATAGACGACTTGCCCCGAGAACTGATCACATCCTAAAATGATCCCATTTAGTTCGTTTAGACCAATCAACGTCCCTCGCTCAGAAAAAATATTCGTCGACAAAACCGAACCGTTGACACCAAAAGCATTATAAATCTTCGCCGACCCCGTCACGTAGTGCAACGTCAAATCTTCCTTTGCCGTGACATACGCTTCATCCCACACCACCGCCGGATCTGCGTTCGCCGAACTAATTTTTCCCGAAACCTCGCCGCGCTCTCCCGCCCCCAATCTATCCGGAAAATTTGACGACACCGTAGTCTGATAGGAGATTCCCGGACCATATTCGCCATTCGGTAACTGATTGTTATACGTCGCCGAGGCATCGTTATGATAATATATATAAACCTCGTATTGCTTTCCCGCTTCGAGTTCAATATTATTGCCCGCGTCCGCCCCTTCGACCTTTTCGCCAATCCGCACAAAATCACGCTCATCGCCAATCGCCGCATTGTTCGTAATCGAATTAAAGACTGCGTGATCCGCTGGTGCCTCCATCGTATATGTCGGACGTTCTGGCCCCCACGCTAACGCCGCCGGCGCCCCCCACGCCGCCGCGAACGTTGCCACGAGCCCCAATGTTAGTATTTGTGTTTTTTTCATTTTATCCTCTTTGTTTTACAAACCTAAGCCATTCAATAAGCTTCCAATGTAATCATTTGCCTCTTGGCTACCCTGCGTTGGCGCTTCGCCCACTGGAATCTCCGACCTATTCGCTTCTCCCTGCGCAGCCTCCGCCTCACCTTGTTCCGCTTCCGTCTTCGTCTGGTCTCCGACCGCACCTTCTGTCTTTATTTCAACATTGTTTTCTGGAACAACTGCTGGCGCCTCCGTCTTCTGGGTTACTTCATTCTCAATGCTCTCTGTCTGCCCCGGGTTTACCACTTGCCCACCCTGCTCGACCTTCTCAATTAAACTATCTGGATTCTTCTGCCCAACTTCCGGCTCAAGTTCGGGTTCCGGCTCAGGTTCGGGTTCCGGCTCAGGTTCCGGCTCAGGTTCGGGTTCCGGTTCAGGTTCGGGTTCCGGCTCAGGTTC
>CAYXZG010000004.1:0-6169 GCA_964469535.1 uncultured Candidatus Saccharibacteria bacterium | reverse complement strand
CAGGTTCCGGCTCAGGTTCGGGTTCCGGTTCAGGTTCGGGTTCCGGCTCAGGTTCGGGTTCCGGCTCAGGTTCCGGCTCCGGTTCGGGTTCCGGCTCCGGCTCCTCCTTCGCCTCTTCGAGGTCAACCACAATAATCTGTGGCGGCACCTCTTCCTCTTCCTTAACGACTTCGACCGTTTCTTCCTCAACCGGCTCACCCGGAGGCGTCTCCTCGATCCACTGCTGTACGACTTTCAAATCTTTCTGGAAACGACAACCCAAATTGTTCGTCTCATATTCATAACCCGTAATTTCACCATTTTTATTATAAATTGGTTTTTTGAACACTACGAGCGTATCGTTCTTCGTTCGACGCAAAATGTTCGACCCGTGTCCGACACGCGTTTCCGACACTCGCATCGCCCATGTCGTTCGCACTTTCTCGCCTTCACCCTGTCGACAGAATACCTCAAGGTTCGGATCATTGAGGCGCTCTGCGATACCGTTAATCAGCCCCTCTTGCAATGCTCCCGCGTTCCTCCCTGTATATAATAGGTTCAATAATTGATTCGTCGACATTGACGGATTCAATCCGTTCGCTTCCATCACATCCGGATATTCGACCGCATGCGACGCCAACGAAGCCGGCAATTCCCAAAGCGATTGTAGATATTCTCGAATCAATCCTTCACGATCACCCGCAAATTCTTTTCGGCTCTCGCCATAACAATACGGCCCTTGTTTCGCTTCGACGTTATCAAACTCTGACGTATCCTGCCACAGCCCGTTCTCCAGCCATTCCCCCGTCGACGAATGTGGCCCGATCTGCACGTCCACTTCTTCTGCCGCTTGCGCCGCGATCGCTTCCTCCGGCATAGCTTTGTCTTGTTGCGTTTCAGCCTGCGAGATATTTCGCCCCCAAACGTCCACATTCTCTAAATTATCTTCCTCCTGCACTGTCTCGACATATGTATTGTTTGTGCCGAACCCCATGCTCCGACGCATCGCGTCTACAAAACCACACCCCGACAAAGTCGTAATCAGTGTGACTGCTGCCATCGCGACCGCTAGACCTTTAATCTTCGTCCAAACTTTATTGTGACGTTCCTTTAGAAGATCTCCTGTTCGTCGCTCTAACCGCTCCCTTTCCGCAAAATTATCTCGCCCCGCCTCCTCTAGCTTCGCAATATCTTCCTTCTTCATTTCACGCAGCGCCGCCCGCTCTTTTTCCAGCATCGCGACCTCTTCCGCCTGGCGTATTTGTTGCCGCTCCGCCTCTTCCTGTTCGGCCTTACTCTTCACTCTCTGATATTCTTCTCCGAAATCCGCGTCTCGCTCCGCCATCGCCGCCACATCTTCATCTCTAAACTGTCGCCTCAATCGCGCCAGCGGTCCTCTGTCACCTGTCGTCCGTGCCAATGCCTCCGCTGAAGCTATCAAAAGCTCTCGTTGCGTCTTCTCGTCCGGCGACAAAAAGTCCAAAGCCCCGTCCGCCGCCATCTTGTGCATCCGCTCCATTCCCTCTCGACCAGACTCTCCGACCACCGTTCGTACATCCGCTTCCAGCTCCGCGATCATCGCCTCCGACTCTGCAATTTCTGCCTCTAGCGCTTCTGGATCCGCTGCGTCTTTCAACTTCCCGCGCAGATTTTCCACCCAATTTTTAATATTTGCGATCCGCTGCTCATCACGTGCCACCACTGTCTCTGCCCGTTGCCCGCGCAAAATTTCATTCACATTCTTCAACTTTTGTCGTTCGCCTTCGACCTGAGCCATTTTGATCGCAGCTTCTCGCTCTTCCTCGACTGGATCGACCATCTCCTCGCCAGCTTCCTTCGCCTCCGCCAAATTTTCCAATGTCTCCTTCGAAAAGACCGGATTTCCCGCCGCATCCGCCTTCTCCGCAATTTCCTCCCCCAGCTTCTCTGCATACTCAGCTATTTGCGCTTCCGCCCCCCCCAATTCCTCTATCGGATCTTGGCCTTCTTCTCGCTCTACTGCCTGTTCATCTGCTCGTTCCTCATCTTGCGCCGCCTCCGCCGCCAACTTCTCATGCTCAACTTTCGCAAAATTTTCCGGCACCCTGTGTTTTGAGCTTCGTTGCACCTTTGCGTATTGGACTTGCAATTCGCCCAATTCCTTTCGTTGTTCCTCTAAGCTCTCGTTCCAGCTCTCCCGCTGTTCTTTCAACATCTGCTGCCGTTTCTCGCCCTGCGGCCTCCGGCTCGATAGCCTCTCCAACCTCCCCTCTAGCGCCAAAATGTTCGTTTCCAGCTCCTTCATCCGCCGCGACATCTGCGCCATCTTTTCTTGAGCATCGCTCTCTTCCGCTCGTTGGATGTTCTTCGCCTCATTTCGCCGCGCAATGCTATCGTGTCTCCCCACCTCTTCCGGCACTATCGGTTCTCCCAATTTTGTCAAAACCCCATTCAACTTCCGCACCTGTTTCAGAATTGCCGCATCATCTTTCGCTTCAGCCTGCGCATTCTCAAAACGCCGCCGTCGCATACTCTCAATCGACGCCGACAGCACCGCCGCCTCTTGCCTCAACTCCTCATGACGCGCTATATCAAGTGTCTCTTTCCCCAGTTCCTTTCCACGATCCCGGAATCTCTCCGCATTTTTCTCTTCTTCGCCGCCATGTCCCCCAAAACTCTCTCCGCCTATCGGCATTCCTTGACTCCTTCTCATCATTTTACACCGCTCCTCCCGGGTTCATTGCTATTCCGTTTACGTCGCTCTGACCCGGCGCCTGCGACACCGCCCCTTGCGCTGGCATACCTTGCGCTGCCCGCATCCTCATTTGCGCTTGTACTTGTACGTTCTGTTGTTGTGATAGCGGTTGCGCTTGTGTCACGCTTTGTGTCTGCTGTAACCGCTGCGCCTGCTGAGCTTGTACTTGCGCCATCGCTTGTTGCTGAGCCCTAGCCAAATCCGCCATCAAATCCGTCGCTGCTCCCGCCGTCGCTGCTTGTGCTTGTACAGGATTCGTCGCCTTTTCCGCTTCCGCTTGTTTAGTAACTTGCTCCGTTTTCGCTTGTGCTTGTACTAAATTCCCCGTTTTTTCCGCTTGTGCTTGTACTAAATTTCCCGTTTTTTCCGCTTCCGCTTGTTTAGTAACTTGCTCCTTCCGCTCGAGCTTCTCCGCCCCTTCTCCAACCCCCACTGACGAAATATCCTTACTATTCAAGAAATCGTTCCGCAGCCCCACCATCTCGCGCTGCGCAATCCACTCAAAATTTAAATCCGTCGTGTCAAAAAAGGCCTGCAACTCCTCGTCCGAAATTCCCCGCTCAAGTTTCTCCTCTAGCTCAGCTAATTTTGAAGTCGAAAGCGCGCCAAGCATCGCTTTCTCGACCCTTCTGTCTAATTCCTCTGCTAAATCCGTTTTGAGTTTTTCCTTTTCCGTTTTATCGAGGTTGTCTACTCCCTTATCCGCGATTATCCCCTCGACAAACGCCGACACCAGCCCCTCGTCTAGAAACCGTTCTTCTGGCATGCTTAATACCTTTCTACATGACTTTTTTCCAGTTTACCACGACCGCAATCGAAAGTCAAAAGCGTTATCTTCCCCAGTTATATCATACGTAATTCTCGCCGCAGAAAATTCAGCTTGGCAAATCTATCACATATATCTACCTACTAGAGGATACTACTACTGAGTGAGGCAGCGAAGAGAGAACATATTATTGCGCCCAAAGTTAGTGCCGCCCAAGAATTGCGTATCACTAGCCAGTCCAGATGGCGCCGCCCCTGCTATCGTCATGCTACCGTTCATCGTCATGGACGTCGGAGCACTACTCCACGTAAATCCAGCAGATCCCGCATGCCTCATGCCCTCACTCAGAGTACCGGCCAATATCATGCCTGCACCCGTCAAATAAAATGGTTCAAGCCGATTATTATAGGTCGACGTGCCGTCCGCCCAAACGTTTGGACCATAGACTTTATCCGCATTAATTTTCCAGCCATAACTACCTAAAAGTGCCTGGTAGCTATTATCGACCATACGTGCCTCCCAATGCCCACCGTAGTCTCCTTCGCCTTCAACATAAACACGATCAACTTTGTTTTTTGGTAGTTGCCAGTGCTTAGGACAGATCCCCAAAAAACCGAACATAAGTTCGGTTTTTTACTATTTATTCTTTCTTCCAGGGCTTTCCGCCCTTTTACCTACCTTTCTTTAAAACATTCTTGTATTCGCCCGAGCCAGCATCCAAGCCTTACGTCCGAGCTTCCACGCCCGAATCCTATCTTGGGCTTCTCGCGAATTTGCTTTTTCTCCAGACGCTACATAATTGCTTTCGTCTTCATACGGTTCGTAGTTACTCCAACCTCCCCCGTCGGATTCACTCATACTATTCTTTACATTGGTATTTCCTTTCGTACTTTCGTAATTATTTTTGCTACGCATTTTCTTTCCTTATTGTTTATTTTCCTTAATCGTGGTTGTACACTTTACCAACTCCGATCTTCTTGTTTTTATATTTATGTTGTCTACTCTTTACTTTTTCAACAACCATTTTATATTTCTGTTTGTTAGATGTGTTTATTTATTATCTAACTATCTTCATCTTAGCACACCGCATCAAAAATGTCAATACCTTTTATGCTTTATTTCCCAAAAAAAGTCAATTTACCCACGATTCAACAGAGGTCAAACGTTGTCATAATCACAACGCCAAAACCCAAATATTTAAAGCTTTGTATCCTATCAAAAATCCCGCGACCATTTCAGCCGCAGGACTTTTTCTCCAAACTTTCCCTACATTTTTTCTAGGCTAATCGTCACATTCTCGCCATTCACTTTCACAATCTCGTCGTAGGCATAGTTTTCATTTTGCGTCAGCACCTCTGCCAATACTTCCTTTTTCAGCATCGCGCACCACACCTCCGGCACTTCGGCGCTAACCGACAAGCGAATCCGATCATCAACGTTCAACCCCGCCTTCTTGCGCGCATTTTGTACCGCTCGTATCAATTCGCGCGTCCAGCCTTCGTATTTTAGCTCTTCCGTCATTTCCTTATCTAGCCACGCCTCTTCTCCGTTCTCCACCGCCTTCACGTTCACTTCGTCGCGCACAATTTCTTCCGCCCACTCCGGCAACTTCTCTCCCGCGTAGACAAACTTATTCAGCGGCTGACGCACTTTCACCTGGTCTTCGGTATCTGACTTTTTCATTCTCAACGCCAATCCTTCCGCAATCGCCGCTCTCGTCGCCGCCATCTGCATCAAAACCTGCTCCATCTGTTCATCAAGCTCTGTCGTCATCGGGAAATCCTGCAAATGTACACTTTTTTCTGGCGCCCAGTCGCCAATCATATTCTGCCACAATTCCTCTGCTAGGAACGGCGTAAACGGCGCCAAAACCCGCGCGAGATTCGTCAACACCTTCCATAGTGTCCAGTATGCTTCCATCTTATCGCCGTCATCTTCACTCTTCCAGAAACGCCGCCTACTTCTCCGCACAAACCAGTTTGAAAGATCATCCACGAACGGCAACACCCCCGCCAGCGCCTTCGGAATATTATATTCTTCCATCCCCGTAATCACTTCTGCCTTCAACTGATGCAGCCGGGCAATAATCCAAATATCCAGCGGGTTCTCCAGCTCGCCGCCCCACTTCCCCGGCAGCTCTGGACTTTCCCAACCGTCCACGCTCGCGTACATCGTAAAGAAATCGTACACATTCCAGATCATCGCCAGCTTCCGCTGCACGTCCGACACATCCTTATCTGTCAAAGCAAAATCCTCACCAGAGAGCACCGGGCTGCTTAGCAGCAAAAACCTCAGCGCATCCGCCGAATATTGGTCCATCAAAACATTCGGATCGGTATAATTCCCTAGCGATTTCGACATTTTTCGCCCATCATTCCCCGCCAATGTCCCCGTTGTAATCACATTCTTAAACGCGTTTAATTGCCTATTTTCACCTTCGAACCGCTTTCGAGGAGTAGTCGGATTCAAGGAAGCAGGAGCATCGGAGCGAGCCGTATTTGACATACGGTGAGCGAGCACCGCATCTTCTGAAGCAGAAGATGGCCGACTATCAAAAGCGCCTATACTTGCCAATGCGCTGTTAACGCAGTGTACATAATAGAACCACGCCCGCACTTGCCCGACATATTCCACGATAAAATCCGCCGGATAATTCCGCTCGAACTTCTCCTTATTCTCAAACGGATAAT
>CAYXZG010000003.1:0-44839 GCA_964469535.1 uncultured Candidatus Saccharibacteria bacterium | reverse complement strand
ACTCACCGAACTAAGTCTAGACGATGCGACAGTGCAGAAGGTGTATGGGTGGTTTAAAAATATATACTGGGACGTTCCGTTCACGGGCTGGCCACCCACACGAGCGCTGTTTTATTTGAATGGGGCTTTCGACGACAAACAAATGTTGGCGGTGGCCGCGTTGAATATTGGCAACGTACAAGATAATTCAGTGTTTTTGCGTCCAGAGACATGTAGCGGTACGATCGAGACGAATGGTGGGACGAGAGAGGTCGGCGGTTCGTGCTATCCGAGTCGTGACTTACAGCAGAAAACGCGCGAGATTTTTGGAAAGGAAATAGATCTTCAGTCCTTAAAGGACCCCGAAACTGGGACGATTTTACTGAATCTAGCGGCTACACGGTATGAATACTCCAATACGGCTGACGCGTTCATTCAAACTGGCGGTCGTGGTGGTACATGGACAAATTTTATCCGAAACATTTACGCCGCCCAGAAGGATACTGACAAGTTATATTTATACGAAGTTGCAGTTGCGGAACGCTTGCTCGACCTGGAAACTGGCGAGAAAGAATACATCAATATGGAAGGCGAACTTTTGCGGCTAGGCGAGGAACTGGTGCTAACGAAGGACAACATTACTATACACAAAGACAAACTCGACAACTTCAAGTGGACCTTCAAACGAAATGGTGAGGATTACATATTCGAGAAAGTAGAAAAAATCTAGCGGACGAGAAAATCCCCGCCGACGAATCGGCGGGGATGCGAGGAGGTGATAACGGCGACAATTAAGTTCTTAGGTGAGCTCAGTCGACGTTTAGCTGCTTAGATTTGCGGAGCGTCCAGGCCAGAAACGGGCGCGGGCGGCGTGCCGGGAAAGGACTTGATCCCGAGCCACTCGTCGTCCGGGTTTTCGATGTCGAGGGTGCCTTCCTTGTGGTGCACGTCGTAATAGCCAGTGAAATGACGCTCCTCCCGAGAAACGTGGGCGGATCCGCGAGAATTAGTGCGGATGTAGCCTTCAAGATTGAAGCTTTCTCCGCTGCCATTCTCGTGCGTCAGGCCGATGATCCGGGCATAGAGATGGAAGGCCATGCTGGTCTCCTTCGTGCCACGATAAGCCTTGAACTTGACGCTGACCGGCACCGCAGTGATTTCTTCGTTAACGTCCCCGTAGGCGTAGGCCAGGGCCGTGAGGAGGGCCAACTTCGAGGGGCCCGCTCCCTTCACGATAGTAAAGCGCTGGATGTCGTTGCTGTTTGCAGTTGCCATTTTAGCAACCTCCTTTTAAGATGCTCTAGGATAATTTCACCCTCGGCCGAGCCAGTCCGAATAAGATGTCGAGACCTGGCAAGCGGAGGCGGAGGTAATTCCCGCCCCATATCTTTATGATAGCACATCTTTCCGAAAATGTCAATACCGAAAATGCTTTTCAACTACTTTTGCGACTTTTTGCTTACTTCTAGGCAATTCTTTGACTGGTATGGTACAATATAGGCATGAAGAGTGGAGAAAAGGCGGGGAAATTCGTCGACCGATGGATCGACGAGTGGAAAATGGCGGTTTCGGGAGTGGTTTTGGCGACGAAAGAATGGAAGTTTCTCGTGGCGGCGGGGCTGAGCTTCGTGGTTTTTGGGACGTTGATGAGCTTGCTCTCTGGGAGCACGGCGGCGCTAAGCTTGTTCTGGGCGACAGATTGGGGAGGAAAGCTACGAATTATCTGGGATGGGTTCTTGGCGTTATTTGGGGTCGAGAGAAGCTTTTGGGATTGGCTATTATTGTTCTCGATCACGCTGTTGCAAAGTATTTTGATCGGATTGGTTGTGCTGGTCTGGAGAAAAAAGCGTGGGCAAAAAACTGCAAAGGCGCTAGCGACGGCACAAAATGCTGATAACCTACAGAGCGCGGGGTTGGCGGCGGGGTTGGCAGTGCTCGGATCGGGTTGTCCGACTTGCGGGACGACTTTGCTAGCGCCGGTGCTAGGGACGCTGTTTAGTTCGGGGAGTTACGCGCTGGCGAGCGCGGTGTCGGGGATCTTGACAGCGGCGGCGGTGATTTTGGCGCTGTTTGCCTTGAAGCGGGTCGGAAAAGACGCCTACGCCCTGATTTTGAGCGAGCGTTTTATGAAAAAACGCACAGAAGTTAAAAAAACGGAAAGAGAAGAGGAACACTGATGTCAGAGGAAACGGAAGAAGGTGCAGCCGAAGCAGTTACGATGAAGAGCGGGCGGATTTGGCGGACGATCGCGATTATAGCGGTGATTGTGGCGTTTTTTGCGATTCTGATTGCGAACACAACGACTGAGCAATCAACGGCGGATAAGGTCTGGGACAAGGCGATGACGGTCGGGAACCTCGAAGCAAAGAACCATTACGTGATGTATACGGATTTGATGTGTCCGTATTGCGACTTTTTCTCACGAGCAGTGCTTGGGCATTGGGAAGAGTTCGAGAAATACTTGGAGGAACACGATATTTTGTTCGAGGTGCGGATGACCGATTATCTCTATACGGGTATGGGGAGTCAGTATTCACGGAATGCGGCGGAAGCGGCGTACTGTGCGGCGCGAGACGAGAAGTTCTGGGACTTTTATCACGGAGCATTGACGGCGCTCTGGGACGATTATCATTCGAAAGGAATCGGCGACAGCAAGACTTCGCCGTCGATTACGGACATGCCGGAGGATTATTGGCAAAAGATCGCACATAAGGCAGGGCTAGGAGAGTCGTTTGATAACTGCGTGGCAAATCACGAGCCGCTCGACGAGATTGACTACAATACAAAGCGGGCGCTGCAGGTTGCGCAGGGGATGCCGTATTTTAAATTTAATAAGTTTACCTTGGCGGGGTTTGATAGCGCGTGGGGCTGGGACTATGTGTTGAGATACTTAGACGCGGGACTAGAAAATAAGTAGAGGCTAATCAAGCTCGAGCGGCGAAGTCTCGCCAGTGAAGAAGTTTTTGACTTGGTAGACACCAGTTTTGACTTCGGTTTCACCAATGACGATAGCAGAAGTGGCGATTTTGCTGGCGTAGGCGAGTTTGTCGCCGAGGCGCTTGTCTGTGCGAACGATGTCGACACTGGAACCGCGGGCGCGAAGCTTGGCAGCGAGGGTTTCGGCGGGGAGAATTTCTTGCTCAGAAAGCGGGATGACGCAAAAATCGAGCGGACGAGCTTCGGAAGTAACAATAAGGTCAAAATTACGTAGGATATAGAAAAGCCGCGTCAGGCCAATCGAGCCGCCGACGCCAGGGAGAGATTGGTCGGTGTAATTCGAGGCGAGGTTGTCATAACGACCACCACCGCAAATCGAGCCGATGCCAGGATAGTCGGGAGCGACCGCTTCAAAAACAGTACCAGTATAATAATCGAGACCACGGACAATTTTAAGGTCGGCAACGACGCGGGCAGAGCTCGGAAGGTTCGGGTTCTGAGAAACGAGCGTCAGAACAGTTTCGAGCTCATTAATTCCCTCTTCGAAAGTCGCGTCGGTAAAACCTAGGGCACGTAAGCGCGGGATCACGTCGGCAGATATACCGTTAATCTCGATGAGAGTCAAGAGCTTTTCGACAGATGCAGTGCCGATGCCCAGTTCGGCTAGCGCGGCAGTAGTTTTCTCCGGAGGGACTTTTTCGGCATGGTCGACAATGTCGAAGATCTCGATAGCGTGAGGCTGGAGATTTAGCTCAGACAGGGCGCCACTGAGAATTTTGCGGTTGCTGATGCGCATAGTAAAAGTGGGGAGCGGTAAAACTTGGAGCGCGTCGATCAAAGTCAGAATTACGTCAGAATCGTAGCCGATCGGGAGCTGGTCACGGCCGATAATATCAACATCGCACTGGTAAAGCTCACGGAAACGACCTTTTTGGGCGCGTTCGCCGCGGAAATTGCGGCCGATTTGCGTCACCTTGAACGGAAAAGCCAGATCGTTCATATGCTCAACGACATAACGAGAAAGTGGAACCGTATGATCAAAACGCAGAGCTTGGTCAGCGTCATCGGCAGTTTCGGCAGTTTTGACCACTTTATAGATCTGTTTCTCGGTATCGCCACCAGCCTTAGCAAGCAAGATCTCAGTACGGTCAATTACCGGGGTTTCGATATGCTGAAAACCGTGCTGCGCATAAACTGCGGCAATGGCGGATTTAAGGCGGTCAAATTCGCGCTGGAGGTTCGGTAATAGCTCTTGTGTACCACTAATCGGGGCGGTGTTGATCTTTTTCATACAATGATTATAGCATGTTTCACCCATCTGTGATATAATGGACTTGTTGGGGTAGTAGCTCATCTGGTAGAGCGCGGCATTCGCATTGCCCTACTGTATAAGTGTAAATGATAACGCAAGGATTAAACCTTACGTTATATTTTTTAGACTCTGAATGTGCCTTTAACTATCTTCAGTATAGCAAAGCCCACCCTTTTTGTCAAGCATTTTCGTTCAAATTGTGTGGTGCTGTTTGTAATGTTTTTCGAGTTCCACATCGACCACGTGCGTATAGCGCATTGTGGTGGCAATGCTACTATGCCCGAGCATTGTTTGGCAGTAACGCATATTACAGTTATTCTCGAGCATATTAGTGGCGAAGCCGTGTCGGATCTTGTGCGGCGTGATGGGCTTTCTTATCCCCGCCCGCCTCGTGGCGTTCTTAATAATTAACTGCACGTTCGTAGGTGTCATCCGTTCTTTATAGAGATATGATACGACCAGCGCTGGGCAGCGATCGGTTCTGGTGTCGAGGTACTCATTCATCAATTTTTCCGTCCTCTCATCTATAAAACAGAGGCGAGCTTTCCCGCCTTTGCCGATTACCGAAAAACGTCGGTTCTGAATCTGCCCTCGGTTTAACCGGATGAGTTCCGATAGGCGAATGCCGCTGGAGTAAAAGAGCGAGACTACGAACTTGCTGCGGATATTTGGGGCGTTTTCGATCATTGCAGTTACATCTTCAGGCGTCGCCCATACTGGTACCGTGTCGATACGCTTTGGACAAGCGACGAGTTCCCAGTTAAGACATTCTACGCCTCGCAGGTGTAGATACTTCAGCGTAGATCGCACCTGAGTGATGTCGTTGCGCAGGGTATTTTGGCTCCTACCGATCTGCATCTGATCCCGCCATTTGCTTAAATCTCCGAGCGTCAATTCTTCGATAGGCTTGTCGCCAACCGTTTCGATAATGGTGCGCTTCACGCGCTCCTGGGTTTCTCTCGACCTCCGGCATTGCGCTTTCGCTTCCATATAGTCGCGCTTGTACATGTCGAAGGCTTCCGATATTAGCATAAAAATAGCTCCTCCCCACCCGTTAATTTTGATAACGTTGGGGGAGGAGCAAGGATTGAAAAAGCTGCTAGCAGCCAAGGTTTTCCATCTCTGTCGACGCTAGCCGTCCGAAATATGCTGCCTTGTTTTTTACCCGCGGTCGGAGCGACAATTCGACTAGTTCTATGACCCTTGACCACCGAATATTGATGGCGCATTTACAGTAAAATTCACGGCTCTCTGGCGACTTGAATGTTCGTACCAGCCAGTCAGCGTTTTGGTCTACCATGCGCGCTTGTGTTGCTTTCGACTTGGCGTTCATCTTCCTCTTCATTGACAATGTCATTGAAGTTCCTTTCTTAAGGAACTCATTGTCAATGAGCTCATTGAATCTCTGTTCTCTCCCCATATCTACCTCCATTGAAATGTTAGCATCAAAAACCAGACCGCTCGTCGCCACGGCTTTTGACGTTTTTATGATCAGCTCAGTTCGTCTCGAGCGCGGACGTACTGGACTAATATTTGTACCTTTTGGGATCCAAAAATCCCGCACTTTCCAGAGAGGAAAGTCGGGACTTCAAAGTTGTGTCTTGATGTCTTCAGTATAGCAAACCGATGGGGGTTTGTCAATACTGTTCCTTCGGATTCACGATTTCTGGGTGCTTCTCGAAATAATAATCACGCAGTGGATAGCCACATAGACGTACGATTTCGTCCATTGTCTTGCCATGGTTAAATGCCCAGTCTTCGATGGGATTAAACTCAGGAGCATTAAATTTGTCTCCCATCAAAGAATATGCTTTTTCCTGTACATCATACTGGGATCGAGGTTTTTTAGCTTCAAGCTCTCTCAAATATTTATCTCTATTATCCAAGAATATGGCATAACAACCACTATCCTTCAAGATGTCCCATCCCTTATCGGTTAATTTAATTGGACTATTGGCCTTGGCTGTGTTCGCCAAGTTGTCTACGGCTTTTTGTACGTTTTGGATTCTTTCTTTAATAACCGCCACATCTTTGCCGAGCTCCTCCAGTTTAGTACAGTGGTCAGTATCCCGCTTTTCTAATTGGTCTACCTTTTCTTTGTACTTGCCTAAAGTTAGGAAGCTTGTAGCTACAGCCCCTAACAACGATATTAAGACGCTTACAACCAACGTAATCCAATCCATGTAATTTTTACTCCTTGCTCTCATTATACCAGAGAACTCTAAAACTCAAAATATAAACACACCCTATAATGTTTGTGGAAAAACTACTAAAAATCCCCAAAAATCTCTTGATTATCTAAGCATACTTTGATAGAATGAGAATAGGACGAGGGGAGATACATTAAAAAGTGAAAGAGAGGTAAAAATGGAAGATTTACAAATCGATTATATAATCATCGAAGGTAAATTCAAGTTGAAACTTAAAAAGGCTACCAATCCACGCAAGAAAAAGTAACCTTAACTCTAAAATACCACTAATAAAGTAATCAATCAACCCTCGTCCTACCTCGCTTTCACCAGAAAGGAAACCAATGGAAGAAAAAATAAGTATCTCCCTTCAAGAATACGAAGAACTCAAGCGCAAAGCTAGAGCATACGACGAGCTGTCTGCTGGATTCTCTGCTCGTGGTAGGATTGGTGGTAGGAAATCATCATCTAATCTCACCCCCGAGCAACGCCATGAGCGCGCTAAGAAAGCCGTTGCTGCCCGGATAAAAAAATATGGCCAGAAGACGAAAAATTAGTGGATTCGTCGTAGCGCTAGTGGTACAAAAGACCTCCCCGGCGCTTCTGGCCGGGGAATTATAAGTTGCTAGATGGACTTGGCGTCGACGTAGATGTCGTGCTCAGGCTCATGCTCAAACAGGTCAATCAGTTTTTCTCCGAGCACCCTGTCTGCGCCCTCATAAACCGCGCGGATGAGTATTGGCGTAACAATTGGTGTGAGACCTAAGATTTTGATTCGCTCGATAAGCCGGTCTTCGTAGGGGCTTCTCGCCGCACTACAACTAACGCGCATAGTATCATCTCCTTAATGTGCTATTTCTAGTATATACTGGTTTTTAGGCGAACTTGGTTTTTTAACTCTCCCTCCTTGTAAACTTGAGTTTCGTCCCGATCGGAATATTCCCGGTAACGCCGAGCTGCTTGGTATAGTAGGCAACGTCGCCGTCTGCTCCCCAGAGACCATGAGAAGTTTTGAGCCCAAGCTTCGTGATCACCTCCCCGAAAGTGTCACCCGATTGGTAGGTATATTCGACCGTGTTGCCCTTCTTGTTGGGCGCAGTCACCTTTGGTGGCTTGCTCGGCGTACTGGGCTGGGTCTGAGATGGTGTTTTTGTCGCGACCATGGATTTTGGGCAGCAATAGCGCGCCCCGACGGCGTCAAGGTTGAGATAGTGCGTAGCGACAGTGAGTGGCTTCCAGTTCGCGTCGTTCACGAGGTTGGTCGCCGTGTCGACGACGAGCCCAGTATGCCCATAAGCACCCGCGCTATACCCGAAGATGGCGCCGTCTTGTTTTTCGCACTCGACCCAGCCCAATTTATTGATGAGGTAGTCGACCATGGCGTTGCCGTTACAGGGCCCGTAGTCTGGGTGTGGCGGATAGTTCATCGTGATTCCAGAGGCAAGAAACCATGAGTATTTTGAACATTGCCAGCCTTTGCCATGATCATTATTGCCGTCTGGGAGACGACGAAGGAGCGGGCTGATGTCCGACCCCTGCCCCACTTCGATTTCTTCTTCAGTTGGGTTCGCAGTAGCGTCCGTCTGGGTGTCTCCAACCGTGTGCTCTGGCGTCAACGCTTCGGCGATTTCTTTAATCGTGTTTTTAGCCACTGTAGCCACTTCTTTATAATTCGCCTCGCCGACCTTATTTGCTACGTGGTCAGTTCCGATGAAGGCGCCAAAGTTCCGAAATGCCTTCATGACGTAATACCCCGAGCCGCCGCAGATCACGGCGATTAACCCAGTGATGCTAGCGCCGTCGAGGAGTGCCGAGATGTCCATGCCGACCTGCTGTGTGTACCAGTCGAGCGCCTCAGCGATGACGACCCAGGCGAGAATTGTCATACCCATGAGTAGCGTTTTGACGACATCCTCGAATGTGCGCCGCCATGACCATTTCGTCTCCGAAAACAAGTTGTTAGCGACGCCGCTCACGAACCAGATGAACCAAGTTCCCCCGAGCAGCGCCAGTCCTACCCCGACCGTGATAAGTTTGTCCAAAATTCCTTCCATATTCTATCCTTTGTTAAAAATACTTGCGATATTTACTCGATGTTCGTCCGCCCACTCTTGGAAAATCTTACTCATGTAGCAATTTCCTTTCATCTCGACGAAATACTTCTGCGCAAGGTCGATGATGACCATTTGATTGTCTGGGTCAGATTCGATAGCGTGGAGAAGGTCAAGTCGCATCGTGCGGAGATTATTGTCTTCGAGTTCAGAGGTGATTTTTGAAAGTTGGGATTGTTGAATGATGTTTGCGGATTCCTCGTCTTTTAGCCGCTTCTCGATCGTGTCAAGCTTGGTCTGCTGAGTCTCAAGATGCTCGTCAAGCTTCTGTAGTTGAGTATCATGAGCGTGGCTTTGTTGCTCTAACCCTTCCAGCCGATCGTCTATTTTTTGGAGTTGAGCATCATGAGTGCGGCTTTGTTGCCCCAACTCCGAAAGCTGTCCTCCCATCTTCTCCATCCTTGCCAATATCTCGTCATTCTTTCCGGCATGCCTTTTGACGGCTACCCCGATGTACGCCGTGATAGCGCCACCTATGACCGTAATTGCTGTTGTGATGATTTGTGTCCAGTCCATTTAACTTCCCACCTTCCATGCCCCATTACTCCTCACGCAGGCTTTACCCTTCTTCCACACCCCGTTTGTGCGGACATACGGAATACCTTCTCTCCATGCGCCATTAACCCGGACCCGAACTTTCCCTCGGACTGGCACTGTTATAATCTGATCACTTGAGAAACTCTGGCGAGCGCCGTTGTCGGCTATCGAAAAATAAACATAGGTTTTTCCCTCGACAACGTCATAGTCGTTCGCTGCCAATACTCGACTGGTAGTGCTTCCAATCAGCCTAGCATCGTTTGGCGTAGATTGATCGTATCCATAAATCTTTAGACTTCCCGAATCTGGAAGCCCCCAGCTTGACACAGTGGCTGATATGGCGACATATGATCCAGTCGTGGTCAATGAAATCGATGGGGAGCATGTGGGCTTAGACGGCGCGCTCCAACTTAAGGTCTTGATACTCCCAGCAGTCCCGCCTATCGGCGTCGTACTAGTCGGATCGGAAAAGGCATAAACGTGGAAATAATAATAAGTATTAGGGGTTAATCCATTAACTGAATATTCTGAATCGCTGTCCTGTGAGGTGTAGACGAAATCCCCATACGCTTCCGATGCACTTGTAGAGTAGAACACGTCATAGCGCTCACGCGCCGTTTCCCAACTTGATACCTGTACGCGCACTTTCACCTCAGTTGGGGAGATATTAGTGAGCGTAAGTGTATATCTTCCTGTCGCCATGCTGCTCCCTTTTAGATAAGAATGAATATTTGACCGTTGGTGCCTGTGGACGGAAGGCTTGATCCGTAGGTTATTTTCGGTTGATAAGAACCAAGAGAGTCTGTGACGGACTTCTGGCTCATTATTGTTGTGGTAGATTGTCCAGTTACCTGAACGATGTCGGTTTGTGTAAGTGCGCTACTTAAGCCTTTCTTAGGCATATTCGTGATGTTGCTAACGACTATGTCCGTTGCGCCAGCGGGGACAGTGATTTGGGCGAGTTCGACGTAATACGCAGTGGTTCCTGATCCGCCATCAGCCGTGATAGCGGTACGGATAGCCGATTCGGTAGGGGCATTAGGCGAAGCAGCCGCAGTTCCAGATACAGCAATGATCCCGCAAACTTCGGGGTTGTCGACCGGCGGCGTCGTCCCTTCCGCGGCGGTGACTTGAGGCGGATTGGTGACGTAGGCGACAATTGTATCGATGCGTGGGTTAGCTACTGCTGGTGTTGCGAGAGTTATGTCGATCGGAGACGCCGAAATATTGTTGATCGTCGTGCGATTCCCGATATCGTCTTGAGCAATTGCCACGTCTCGTGTTGTGCCGTTGCCACCGATCTGGATAGTTAAACCAGTCTTTGGCACACACTCCCAGCCCGACAACACACATCTTCCTGCGTAAGTGGCCAAATTGTCGTTAAAGGCGTTGACGCTCGTCCTTCCTCCATAGGCGCCGTTCGTGCCTATTGCGTTGCCTGGGTTAGTCATTTTCCTCCTTCATCTTGAAATAATCATTAGTTGTAGCTACTCGGATTTTGACGGCGACCGCCTTTTTACACCAACGGCAATTTAGGTTACAGTCGAGGCTCTCTTCTGTGTCTCCGAGCACTCGGTGGCAGTCTGGGCAATAGATTTTAGTCATTGTAGCCCTCCACGATCGTCTCCGGGTAGCATCGACAGTTGACGTGGGCGCTGGTGATTTGACCACCGTCGTTCCAGCTATCGTGTTCCCAGCTATATCTAATTCCATCGGCGTCTTCGACGCTGTCAGGGAACGCTTCATCTATCTCGACTTCCTTCCCGTCCATTGCCTTACAGATGTCGCAAGCCCCCGGATGGCAGCGCCAAATTTTCTTCAGTCTAAGGTGATATTTTTGAGCAATATATTTATCGTTCTCTAGGTGCCCTGCGCGGAAGGCGTAGGTAGTCTCGTTTCTAGCGATTGTCTCCGCTCGCGCCCTCGGCATGACTTCTTGGAGTGCCTGCTTGATTTCTGACGCGCTGAGCGCTTTTTCTCGCAGCGGATTCAGTGTTTCCGCGACCACTTCCTTTGCGTGCCCTTGGAAGCGGTTTACGAGCGTTTCTGTGCGTTTCTGGAGGCGTTCCGCAAAGTCCTCCGTCATATGAAACCCACCGTTTTTTAGAACGCCGGCGATTTCTTTTCCAATAGCTCCAAGGACGATTCCTTGAACGCTCTTAGCCGCATCGTTGGCGCCGCGATCAGCTTCTTCGAGGAGCTGTGCGAGAATTGCTTCCCGGATCTGGTCTATTTCCTCTTCGCCCAGTGTAGTGCCTTCGCCGAGCGCTTCGTTTATAACGCTTTGAAGGATCCTGACGAGCTCTTCATATATCGTTTCTTCGACAACCTCGTCTTTGGTGAACTGCGGCGTTGTAGCGTCGTGCGTGTGATGGTGACAAGAGCACACGTGGTCATGTGGGGCGCTATCGGGGAGTTGTTCGCTAAGGCTAGGCGTTTCGGGCACCCCTCCCGCAACCCCGTTGCTGATCGACTGTGCCACTTCTAGCCACTTATTGTCGAGCCCCAGTGCGGCAACAACCGCGGCGGGGTTTCCTCCGGCTTGAACCAGCGTAATGAGGGTCTCGCCGTCGACCTTAGCAGCCTCGGAACGCAATTTTGCCGTTTCTTGCTCAATTTTGTCTTTCGTAGTATGGAGGTTTGCCGTTTCTGCCTCGATTTTCTTCGTTTCTGCCTTGACTTTGAGCCGGTCGGTTAGCTCTGGGATGTCGAGGTCGAATTGAATGGCGTAGCCTATACCGCCAGTTAGACGGTCGAGTTCGTGTTGGAACTGGCTCCAGAAAGTATAGAGCGCGGGATAGACGCGGTGGCTAAGGAATTGCTGTTGCGAGAGTTCGGCGTTGTCGTATTTGGCGGACGCGTCATCTCCGAGGATGAAGTTCGAGACCCCGAAGGCCTTATTGAGCTTGTCATTGACGATAGCCATGATCTCTTTAATGGCGAGGGAGGCATTGCTGCCTTGAATCGTTTTGACTTCGACTTCATCGCGTTCGTCGCCGTTGTCGAGGAACTGTCGCCAGAGGAAGAGCGTTTTACCTTTGTTTTTAGCGCCGTGGAACCCTTGCTCTAACTCGCGCCGTTTCTCGAGATACTTCTCTCTTGTTGAGGCGCGGATAATGGTGACGTACGCCGGCACCGCTCCGTTCTCGAAGTGCGCTAATTGATATTGAGCGAGAACATCGTCAACTTGAGACCAAACCATCGAAGCAATGCCCGGAGAGATGCCAGAGTCGATGCTCCGCGGGTTCCGCGAGAACCGTAGCGTCATAACCTCGTCTCTTGTCAGCTCTTCGATCGAGCCGTCGGCGCGCGTAGTGCGGAACCGCACTTCTCCGCCCATGACAAAGCGGGAATCTGGAGGAAGCACGGTATACCCGTAGATTTTGCCTCGCTGGTTCTTCCAGGCGTGGAGATTGAGCTCTTTCTCGGTTAGCCAAGTCGTGAACATGAGGTCGGCGAACTCCGCCTCGCCCATCTCACTGTTTGGCATTTTGAGCGCCATTAGTTCTGGAGTGCGTGTTGATGCAAGTCTCGCGCCATTCCTGCCGACGCCGTATGGCTGCACCATCTTCATCGCGTCGACTAGCGGTCTAGTCTGCGCAAAGACATTCTCGGCGTTCGAGCACAGGGGGTTCCTGAAGATTTGCCCCTGCGTTTCTTGCTCCGCAACCTGCGTTCGGCCTTTGACAGCGTCTGAGATTTTACGAATCAGCCCCATCGTTTACCCCTAGTTCTTTTTTGACTTTCTTTTGGTTGGATTGCCGACGAAGTCGGCGATATCATATGCGAACTTCTGGCCATCTGTAAAAACAGGTAATTTCTTATAGCCCGCATCGTTCGCCGTAATAATCAGCGCTTTTGCTTTTGGAAAATCGTGAGGCGTGGGAACGATAGCGACTTTACTACTTCTCGCTGTCTCCAATTGCTGTTCGTACCACTCGCTGTCGTCGCAAGCGTAGCAGTCCTGGAAGAGCATGAGAATTTTTTTAGGCATTTTTATCAATCGCTTTCTCGATCGCAATATTGAAAGAATTATCTAGCGCCGCGACCGCTGCGTCGCCCCCAGTAAGGTAAGCCCTGAGGCGTGAGAGCTCGATTGTTGGCATCTGCGGGGAACTAAGGTATTCGATGATTTCTGTTTTATGAACCGGAAAAGCTGAAGCGAGAATTTCGATCGCGTTTTTTGTATCGGATTCGGTCTTGAACGAAATACGGTCTAGGCGCATCCGTAGTTCCGTGGTTAGCTGCGGGATCTCTGAGATCTCGCCAAATTCTACCTCTTCCATCAGTTTTGTCTTAAAAGCCATTCGTGCTCCTTTGTTATCTATTGAGCACAATATAATGGTTTATCGGTGCCGCTTCCTAGGTCGTCAAAAAACCGCCCCGGAGGGGAGCGGTAAGAAGAAGTGAGTAGCGGAACTAACCTGTATAACGGCTCAATACTGATAGTCTAGTAACCGATTGAAGAACAGCATGGCAATCGGGCCTTACACCGTACTGTTTGGCATGTTCGATTACCGACCCATATGCTTCGACTACTCTATCCACATTAACGTTCCACTTCTCGGACTCAAAACACCTATCCAAAAACTCGGCTCGCCAAAAGTCCAAAAAAAGCATATCATCCCCAGTGCACTCACCGCTGGCTTGTTTGCGTGACACCCAAGTTAGCCAAATCTCAGGAGTTGGGAGTTCTATGCCAGAAAAGGTATGCCACGCATGGTGAAAATCTTCAAGTTTTTCATAAGCTGTTGCTATTGAAACTAACGCGTCCATCGGGTCATCCCCCCATTTGAGGCGATGTTCCAGCATTTCATACTCCAATTTTGCCTCAAAATATCTTGACCAATCGTTGTAAACTTGTTTGTATTTTTTTTCGTAGGAAGGACCGATAAGGCGATAATGGCTGACTCTCAGTTTTGCGTTACACCTAGGGCATTGCCTACCACGGGAAAGAGGTTTACCAAAATCATACTTGCATTCTGGGCAATGCTGCGAGTCTAAAAAGGGGAAGAATTGAAACATCGCCGCCTGTTCGTCGAAGATATCCTTTTTGTATTCAAGCCCCATATGCACTAGGTCTAGTGCTGCTTTTAATTTATAAGCCGCCGCAGTTATATATTTTTCGCACATCTCAGGCGTAAGCGGTGGTGCTGGGGCCAAAGTTTTTCTTGACTTTTTCCTCAGCATCTTTATCTCTTCCTAGCCCGCTCGAAAACCATAGTCGCTTGGATGCGGTCGCCACCCCCAAAGCCCTTGCTGCCCGAAGACACTGTAGAAAAAGTATGGAGCCTCCAGCCGCTGGCCGCCTGTTGGTTAATCGTGTCTTCTAAGAGCGACATACTCTGAGCGTTAGACCCAACCCCGATGAACTTTTCTTTTAGAATGACCTGAAGGACTCTATACTCCATTTTCTCTCCTCTTGCCCAACAAAAATGGGCCAATGTTTTAATATGTGTGCTTACTACATATCCAAAGTATTGAACTTTAGGATGAACATTGACCCAATTCCAAGTTCAAAAAACCTTTGGAAAATGTAGTAAGCAGTTCTATTATATCATAGACCCCTGGCTTCATCGCGCCGTCTTGAGCGCAAGAAGCTCCCTCTGGATGCGCATGAAATCTTTAGCGAATGAATTGGTGTTTATCGCGTCTCCTCGAGATAACGTCGGGACGATTTCTTCTGCCCCGTTGGCGTCGACGCTAACGTCTAAAGAATTGACGCGGAAGTTCCCAGAGGTCATATCTGTATAGTCTTCGGTGTTCTGTAATGTGACTGTGTCCCCGATCCATATCTTGTATGGTCCCTCAGGTGTGGGGTTGACTTGAGTGCCAAGCAGCTTGATCTCTGGCTGCCAGACCATACTTGACCGATTGCGGAGTTCGGTTGCCGTATTCCGGTCCAGCGTTCCCTGAACGCTGACGCTTGATTCCTGGAGTGTAATTTCGGCATATCCATAGTTCTTGACTACCTCGGCGTTGGTTTGTATAGAGACAATAGCAGTGTCTGCCGAGGTCCCGTCCTCTCCAATTTCCCCTGCACCGATTCCGATCACTGTCGAGGCAAACCCAGACACCTCTTTAGCAGAGATGGCAGTAGCTGCGACCCCGTTTAGTTTCGTTGGGTACTGGATTACGTAGTCGAGGATCGTGTTGCCAAACTCTGAATCCTTAACGACATCGTAGGTGCGGTCGGGGTGCACGTAGAAATCGAATGGACCGGCCCCGGTTGTGTTGTCGCAGCGATTGGTGATAATGTCGCGAATAGCCGTATAGTTATCTATGCTCTGTTCCACCGTCGCCATTGTGGAGATCGTGCCCGCCTTGAACCCGAACCCCTTACCCGCTGCTGTCGCTCGAGCCTCGGCAACATCGATCCATTGTTTGATTAGGGCTCCCATTCTTCCTCGGTTAGTGGCTTGAGGATAGAGGTATACTCCGGCCAAGAAATTAAGGTAGCCGTCGAAGTTTAGAGATAAGCTGGCACTTTGCCCTTGCGCCGCATACGCTGGCATAGTAGCAAGATAGCCTCCGACTACCGCAACTCCATTTCTGATGACCCGACAATCTAGCGCCAACGGTCGCAGCACATCGGCGATGGTCGTGCCTCGCTCAGCGCACCATCTAGCGAAGAGCCGATCATTGAGTGTGAATGAGATTTGGTCAACACCAATCCTCGTCCTTTTCCGCGACCATTTTAGTCCTTCGGCCAGCTCACGGATATCGCCGATCAACTTCCCGTCTACCCTTAGCTCAAGCTCATATCTTGCTATCACGCGACGACCTCAGCCCATTTTAACGTTGAATCTGGCGCATCCCCATTACCTGTGATGAAATTGATCCGGTTCACCCCCGGAGCCAAATTTATCCATCCCCCTTCGAGGTTAGGCAGGACATTGGTGCTATCTAGCGTTGCGGTCTGATTACCCATATCAATTTCTAGCTTCTGCCCTATCCCGACCTTGCCGTTATATTGTACTCTCGTTCGAGTAGTAAGATCTTCAATTGTTGGGTTTTCTGCCGGCCCCTTTACTGTCCAGACTGGGTAGACAGTTTGGGTGGAACGGATATTCAACGAAATCGTCCCTCCGAGTCCCGGTAGACAATAGAGCCCGTCCGTTTTCCAAACTAGCCCCACCGCATCATAGCTAAACCCACCAGTGGTAGAGTTGTACAGAGACAAACTTGCCTCCTGTCCGTATAGCTCATTCCCCTCGTCGTCTTCGTCGTAAACATAATAATTTGGGTCTTCAAAATTAAGTGCCACATGGTATTGGGGGTGGACTTGCCAAAGTTCTGGAACAGCTGGCGCATCAGAGATAAAGCCCCGTTGTCTTTTGATGGCCGAGCCGTCAGGGAAGATATAGACGACTTCATATCTGACATCGATTCCGCCTGCGAAAAATGCCAAAAATTGCCGGCGGTATGTCTCTATATCTTGCTTCGAGACGAGCGCGTCCCCGACATATCCGTCGAAGCTTTGCGCCCTAGCTCTTTTCGTTTGTCCAGCTAGTAAGACTCCGTCAGAACCTTGGAGCAGTACGATTGTATTGTTCATTTCGTTTGCCGAAAAATGCTGTTGCTTTTGGGCGAACTCGAACGCTCCGTCTCCCAACAAAAATCTTTCGCCGTCATTTCTGATAAACATTGCTAGTATAAAACAACGTGTTCTAACATCTTTAATACTCATAATGCCACCGTCCTAAGCTCCCGAACCATCTTGTCATTGAATGTCTCTATATCTAACTCATTGCTAAAATAGTTAGTGTTCTTGATCTCGATAGGTGTATTGTCTATGTTGGTTACTTCACCACCGTTCTCGGTGGCAAAGGCCCCGTGCTCGATCGCATCCCAGAGGGCTGCCTGTTGCTGCCGCGTGATCACCATCTCTCCAGAGTTGGCCATGATCATATTCCTGTCGCCAGAGTATGAATTGCCCGGGATAATGCCGCCCTGAGCCATTCGCGGCAGTTGAAGTTCGTCGAGATAACCTAGCTCTATGCCAGGTATTGCGTTTATTACGCCTATGAGCGTGTTAATTGCGCGTACAGGGGCATTGATGAAGCTTTCAGCGAATCCAATAATGCCATTCACAACCGCCTTGAACGCACCACCCACGGCATCACCAATAGTCGTGCCGATGCTAGTAAATATCCCCTTGACCGTTTCCCATATACCATTAAAGAATCCGCCAATTTTAGAGAATAGTCCTGTAATAAAGTCCCATGCGCCCTTAAAAGCACTCTTTATGCCGTCTATGGTTTCTCCTACAAAATTGCCAATTGATTCAAATATTTTTCCAGCAGTTTCGCCAATCGATTTGAAAACACCGCCTATGAACTCGCCAATTTTGCCAAAGGCTTTTCCAATTGTGTCTATTGCGCCCATGATAAAATCACGAAATCCCTCGCAATTGTTCCAGAGTCCAACAAGCGCCACAATCAAGCCGGTGATTGCGGCCACCACAATACCAATAGGATTAGCACTCATGACTAAATTCAGGACCTTTTGCGCGGCGCTCATCACCCCTGTAACGATCGCAGCAGCATTTGTAACGCCTTCGTAAGTTACGAACGCTGCAGTTAGGCCTCCTACCACGGGGACTAGCCAGCTGGCATTGTCCTTGACCAATTCTAAAGCGCCAACCACTATATCTGCAGCCGAACTAAAGGAGGAGGAGAACGTATTGATTGCTCCAGCTATATTTTCTGGTCCAATCTCTTCGATAATTTTTGCAATTGCTTTTCCTGCGCGGTTCTCAACATTTTCTAACGCTGTACCGATGCCGGCGGTATTTTCGCGCGCTATATTACTGAGCGACTTCATAGACCCAGAACCCTCTTTGTCGAGCCTCATGAGGGTATCGAGAAAATCCTGGACCGTTCGCGTCCCATGTCCCCCAAAGTCTGATTTTAACTGTCCGACCGTCGTTCCCGCCTCTTCGGCCATAGCAGCGAACACCGGCGCAAACCCCGAGTTACGCAGAGAGTTCCAGGTCTCCGCGTCTAGAGGTCCATCGAGCGAAGTCTGTCCGAGCTGAGTAATGGCGTTAGCAATCATGTCTGTGGTTGCGCCAAAGGCCAATCCAGCATCGTTCATGGCTATATAGTAGTCAGTGCCCTTCTCGATGCCACCGAAGGAAGCGGCTAGAGATTGTACCCCGCTTACAGCATCAGTCATTGAAGTAGGCAACCCGTCTAGGTATCCCTTCAACCTTTCCATCGTGCTATTGACGCTATCAGTCGAATATCCCAACGCCTCGAAGACCCTATTTGAGTTGTTCAATGTGTCGACTCTCTTGATAGCACTACCGAGGGCACTATCAATGGTTGACGTTATTCCGTTGAATATTTTTGAGGTGAGGGATGAGATGATCCCCATAGAAACGGCCCAGCTTTTTGATAATTTTTCAGCGCCCTGCTCTACGATGGCCTCGCACCCTGCCATGTCATTAGATAGACCCTTTTTATTCAGGCTTACCTTAATCGCCAATTCACCAACCACTAACCCAGCCATTAAACCTCCCCTCTCATAGCTTTAAGATCGCCACGAACAATTTTCTGCGCGATTTTGGGTCCTTTAGGCGCTGACTCCCCTTTCTGTCGCCGTACACACGCTCCGACCATGTTGATGACAATTGACTCTAGGGGGATCCAGTGAGAGCGCTCTCTCGCCCGCTCGGCTGCTACCCATTTCGCTACTTTCTCACGCTCAATTTCAGCGGAATTCCATTTTTCGTACACTTCATAGCCGAACCGTGCGATGATCTCCGCTCCATAAGCGTCAATTTCGTCAAATTGTTTCTGGCCACGTTTGCCTTGAGCGTTCACTTGGGCGAGTTTGTCTTGCTCCTCTTTAGTCAGGAAGTCCGAAACCCCAAAAGTCTCCCCCATTTTTGGAGATTGTTTAATATTTCTGAGAGAGATTTGAGGCTCCGAGTTCATGACTAATCCTCTAGTCGCCAGTCGCAGGAGTTACCGCGGCATATTCGCCAGTAGTGGCGTTGAGACGCATTTTTTCTGTCAGGCTGTAGTCGCCAAAGCGGTAGTCGCATTGAGGCAAACCGTCGTCGGCGTGCAGTGTGGGATTATACGGTTGTGGGTGAAGTTGAAGCGTGACCGATGGTGTTTCGGTTCCGCCAAATTCGATATCTCCATCTGTCGCCGGGAAGCAACGCGGGAGCTCGACGTCGGCACTCGACCCATCGTCGCAGACGCCTTGTAAGATCACCGACACTGGCTTACCGTCGCCACAGAGGTTAAGTTGCGAGCCGATCATATTGCCGTTATCATCGGTCGCCCCTGCGTAAGTTGCCTTGTTCCAGCGGTTGAGCGCCATGGCCAGAATCCGAATCGTGTCCATGAGGAACGTCACCGACCCAGAGAACGAGTCGTATGTGCCTTCCAGTGGAGTTTCAGTCGTACCGAGGCTAGAGTTACGCGAAACGGTTCGCGGAGTTATGTTTACGGTCGCTACGGTATCTTGTCCGAGGCTATCGGGCCCAAGTTCAAACGTGCTGAACTTGCTCGTCGTGGCATCCCAGCGTCGCAAAACTAACCTACGCAATTGCGTGACATTAGTGCTTGCCATTTATTTTCCTTTCGTCATTAGTTATGCCTCAAGGATATCCACCAGTCGGTGCCTATGTCCTCCACCACGCAGGCTGGATGCGTGACGGCGGAGGATAAGGGGAAGATTGCCTCAATGAAGCTATATTCTTTCGCGCCAACTGAGGGGGATATACCTACAGGCACCTCCCAATATCTCAAAGTCCCAGTGCCAAACATGAAAGTGCCCCTTAACCAGGTTTACTTTATGGGTATTACCTTTCAGCTACTAGCTCCAGCTAGTTCTGACTTCTCATTAGTAATAGGGGTGGGGAAATCAACATCGACATCTCCAGGGCTTTTCACTACTCACCACATACAATCTCCAGACAGCGTAACAACTGTCATACCAGTTTCACTACTCTATCTTCAATATATAGCTACCGACTATGACGCGATATTCTTTCGCACAACAGCGGCAGGGGTCAAACTTAGAGGCACAATGGTTAATATCAAGCTTGCGTAAGGGTTGAAGAGTGAATATTAGTGAATGTTATATTTGCGTGAGTGAATTATTCGAGTTGAAGATCTTTAGCCCACTGGCTGTTGTATAAACTGAAGCGCGTATTTCCTTGCCCTTGGCCAAGTTTACCCGTCCGCCAAAAATGTATGTGTTCGCGCCACTGATGGGCAAGGTAGGTGGTTCGTAAAGCGGCCACAAGGTTGAGTTATATAGCGTGCCGCCATCCGTATATTCGATCTTGGCGCGCAAACCTGGCTCCTCTTCACCAGTAGTCGCCTGAATGGGTACGGTCAATATGAAGAAGGACGCAGTCTTAGTCGTAGTGAGGGTGGTGCCAGCGACAGGTGTCCATTCTTTAGGAGTAATCGCCACTACCTCAGCGGCAGAGCCGGAGACTGTCACTGGGATTCGTGAATAATCCGCCGCCGTCACACATCCAGCTTGTGTAGTGCTGGCCATAGGCAAGTTGAGAGAAAATTTGGCGTCTACTCCATTAGACAAATCTCGCCTCTGCCCTGTGACAATCGCCTGTGTCGCTGTTGAATTATTGTCAGTGAGAAAATTACGGATTATGTTGCCACTAGGCAGATTATTCGCTCTCGTCTGTCCGTCTGCCGTGATCGTGAAGTCGCTCTTCGCTACGAACGCACCGTCTGCCTCGGTCTTCGTATAGTAATCAGTCAGGTCGACCGTCTGCGCACCGAGCTCTTCCCATTTGTCGCCAGCGTAGATCCATTCGACGTACATGTTCGGCGACTCTTCGCCCGAAGGAACGAGATAAACCGTTGTGGTGCTGATGTTTTCCGTTGGTAACGTCTGGACAACTGAGATTGCGAACTTCGGGATGGCGCTGACCATCTGGTCGGTTTGGGTCTTGGTGTAGTAATTCTGGAGATCGGTCTGTACCTGTGTTTGGAGCGCTGAGATCGCTTGTTCTCGCGCCGTAGCTTCTGACTGATCCGCCGTCTCCCTTGCTGTTGCTTCCGCGCTGATCGCCGCGGTATTTGCCTCGACGCTCGATTGTAGGCTCTGTATTGCCTCGCTGCGCGCCGTTGCCTCTGCCGAGATTGCATTTTCCCTAGCCGTTGCTTCGGCGGCGACTGCCCCTGTCGTCGCTTTTTGGGACATGACCGCTGTGGCAGATTCGCCGCCTTCTTGCGCGATCTCGATAGTTTGCCCTTTCAGTAGGTCGACTGGGAAAGCCTTTGTCTCGCCTTCCGAGACGCCCGCTACTACATCGCCGTCGGCGAGCTTGTCCGCGACTGGTAGTTGGCTAATCTTTACACCATCTTCGTTCATATTACCTCCGTTGTGATCGGTTGCCCGACCTCTGTTAATAATTCCTTGTTGTTTTCGGTTAAGATGACACCTCCAAGCGTCGGTTCTAGATATTGAAGGTCGTCATCGTAAACGAGAAGGCAACTTGCCACCTTAACGATTAAGCCGTTCTCGGTTGCGCCCGCGTTTTCTGGCGTCGATGTCGGTCTGATTCGTACATTCGAGAAATGGTACTTGAGGTCGTCCGCGTCTTCGCTCAGTTCGCAGAAATACATCGTCTTGGCGAGATAGCGATAGATCTCTTGGTGAATCTGCTCGGTCGTAACCTTATCTTTTGTCGCAATGTAGAAGTCTACGGTCGTGCGCAGATTGAGGTTCTTCCTTGAACCCGAGATATCTCCTCCGCGTGATACGAGCCACACTCCGCTCGCTGGCTCTCCGTCGACCTGGAGCGGCGCCTCTTCCCAGAAAAAGTTTCGGCTGTCGTCCTCACCCTCTCCCCGCTGGCCTTCGTGGAGGTCAGCTACGCCGTCTTTCAGTATCTGTCGATATAGTGCGAGGGTGATCATTTAATCTTTCCTTTGAAATATTTGAGATAGTTTCGTTCGAGGTCCTCAAACGCTCGGCGCATATAGAAGCGAGTATGTGGGTTCTTACGGTTGTTGTATTCGCGGAACTTCGCGTAGGGTATACTCTTCGCCCCAACTTCTCCGCCAGCGAGGACGAACACTTGGTCCTGCTCGGTCGTGTCTACCCTAATCGAGTTCTGGAGCGCTCCCGACGCATACGGTGCGCCGCGTATTGCGGTATTCTGCGTAGCGTACGCTGCTGTTATCATACAGGCGTTGATTTCGTCTTTTAACTGGTTAATCCGCGCTACATTCCAAGTCACTTTGTAGGTCGCGTTGCTCATGCTAGTGCCACCTGTGTTGGTCGGATGAGAAACTCGACATGCTCGACCTCGCCAGTCTCTTGATTTTTCCCCAGAGAGGCTTGGCGGATCTCGTAGTAAAGCCCTGTCTCTTTGTCATGCCAGAGATAGCCATTCGTGAGTTTCGCTACGTGGAGGGTCGGCATTTGCTCCGGTCTTGCGTAGATGAGCGTCTCGCTCTCCTGGTATTCAACGTCAGGCGAGCGATCGACCGTCGCGTACGCACCCTCATCTATAATCACGTCGCAAGGGATAGCGCCCGAGAATTGTTTGCCCCGGATGCCACCACTAGTAAACACACCGAGCTCAAATCTCCCCGAGACTACTCCATTCGGAAAGGCGCTAAAAACATCCATAGTACGAACACTCCGGCGTGTTATGCTCAACCGCAAGTGCAGAGTCGCATTCCGAATAATTAGCGATAATATCTGGGTAGGTATTCTCAAGCTTTAAAAAAGCGTTCCCCGCCGTCTCTGTACCGTAGTTGATCGTGAAGTTACGCACCCTCTTAGAGGAAACGCGCAGGTTCTGCCCGCGTTCCGAGAGCATGAGACAGACAAAGTTCGCGAGCAGCATCTTTAACTCGTCAGGTAGATTGTCTTTATCGTCAAGAGGTAGTGCCGGTAGACAAAGGAAGTCCGCAAGACGACTAGCTGCGATGGCGACGAGTTTCTGCCAATCACTATCTGAGTAATTGACCGATGCGCCAGTATAGAGCTTGTATTCGTCTTGCGTGAGCATTCCTTTATCCTTTATTCTTCCGTTAGTATAGGTTTACCGCCTTCGGTGACTAGTGGGAGACCAGTCTCCGTAGCGACTACTCTTTTGGGGTGGTTGCGGCTGGAGCGATTGCTACTGCGGACTTATATTCGCCGAGTGCGCCACCGCGTGGGGTTTCGTCGAGAAGGATATTCTCGTTCGTCGACGTGTCGAAGTCGGCATGGGTGTTGATCTGGGTCTCGCCGACCATCTTGTAGGCCTTGTCAACGATGAGATAAGCGTCGTTGGTGTCGCCGTCCATCCATTGTGGCGTATAGACGCGTTCGACGCCGAGCAGGTCTTCGATCTTCGTACCAGGAGCGACGAGATAGTCGCCAGTACCGCTAGCGCCGAGACGTGCCGTAAGGGCAGCCGTGACAAAGCTATTTTTGGCGACGATGAACTGTCGTCCTTCATGTTTGATGAGTGCACGAGCCTTGATGATCGTGTCGTAGATATTGTCACCAGAAACTTGCGTATAGGTAGAGGCCGTGAGGTTGCCGAAGCCAGTAGTGTCGGTGGTGCTTGCAGCAGTCGCAGCGTCGGCTTTGATACTGATGAAACCACGAGATGTGCCGTCCCAGAGGCGATAGTCTGGATTGTTGCCAGTTGGAGCCGCGCGTCCGTCGCCAATCACGATAGCGCGTTCAATCTCACGGATGATCGCGTCGACGAGTTCACGAGCACGGAAGTCGATGAGGTTCGGGTTCTCCCAGAGCTCCATCGCGTCCAGTGGTAAGCGTTTGTAGACCATCTTACAGAGGATTTCGCGGGTGGAGTTGGCGAGCGACTGATCAATTTTCTTATCGCCTTTGCGGAAACCGTGCGCCCGGGCAAGGTCTTCGCTACCAGTGACGGCAGTGACAAGGTTGACCTTGAAGCCTTTAGAGTTGACAAACTCGACGTGGCTCAGGATGCCGTCTGGTTTTTCCAGAGCGTCTTTGAACATCGTCACGATGTCAGTCGGCGTTGGCAAGCCGGAGATACCGTCGAGGCTAGTGTGTTTGCTAAGTTCAGCGCGCCAGAGGGAATCAAACGTTGCACCCATCTTGCCTGCCTGTTTTAGACATTTGGCGAAGGTTTGGTGCGCCGCGTCGCTTGTGAGCCAGTCTTTGGCGGCGACTGCGCGTTCTTGCTCGGGGAGACGGTCGTTAATCACCAAGAATGGCATATGTAGCGTCTTAGTGTCTTTTGTTTCTTCAGCCGGGACGTCGGTCGTTTCTTTTGGAGCGTCTTCGGTTTCGTCTTTAGTGTCGCGAGCAGTTGGCTCGGTTTGGTTTTCCGGAACGTCAGTCGTGAAATCGTCGATAATCTCATCGAGCGCTTCAGATGCCCGGCGCATAAAAGCAGCGCGCTGATCCGGAGTCAAATCGTCAATAGTTTTACCCATTGAGTTATTTCCTTTCTTATTAGTTTTGTCATCACCACCAGCGTCGCCAATTGCAACCTTGCTGGTCTTGGTGTCGATAGTTTTAGTGCGGGGGTCGTTGCCAGTTAGGACCATCGAGATCTCCCGCAGAATCCCGATCGGCTCGTCAATCTCATATCCGGCGCCGTAGTACCCGTCAGGGAACCAGTCGATGCCGGTTGAGTAAGAAGCAAATTCAGAAATAGACCAAGCGTGATCGGCGAGTTTGTCGTCATCGGCGAAATACATCCGGGCATGGAGCCCGTCTTCTTCGAGCCAGACCCGGCAGCCGCCAAATTGCTTCTCGATCGACGGCACAAGTTCGCCATTGACCAGTTTGCCGTGATCGGCTTGTGCTTTGACAGCGTATTGCTCCGTCTGTTTTTCTGGATCGGTATTGAGGTCGGCTATTCGGATCAGTTTACCGTTATAGTCCATGACGTAGAGGTTCTTGATATCGCGAATTTCTCCCGATTCCATGATTTCCCCGGAGTTGCCGAGGATATTGCGAAATCTTCGTCCTTTATCAGATTTTTTGTCAGCAAATTGCACTTTTGCGCTGTAATATTTAGTCATGCCCCCATTAAATTTGCCTATCGGTGCCGATTAGAAGTCGAATTTAGGCCGTTCTAAGTCGTCAATCGCATAACGCAGAGCGTCCATAAGGTGGTCGTTGCCATCTTGTGGCTCTTCTAGCGTCTCGCCAGTCGATTTTTTCTTACGCCAAGCATAAGTCAGGAACTCTCGCTCAAGGTTCTTGCCGTAGTAACGAATGGCGCGCTTAGTCACACGTTTAATCCCTCGCATGACTGAGCCTTTGTCTTTCAGTGCCGCAATACAGCGGTAGCCATCTCTACGAATTGCTGCGATAGTCTCCGGTCGTGCTGCATCCGCCACTATCAGTACAGACGGGTCGATTTTTAGCTCCTCGAAGCTAGTTTTGTAATCGTCATCAGTCATATGATTCTTATAGAGTAGCTCTACTATGCCAGTAGCTCTATCTTCCAGCTCATAGATAGCCACCAAAGCCGTCGGTTCGTTATAGCCAAAGTCTAGACCATAGCGGATGAGTTTGCCTTTTTCTATCTCCGTTCTATCGATAGATTGCCACCCCTGATAGACGTTACCCTCAAGCGAGCCAATCTCTCCAAGCCCATACACCCGCCACCAGTTGTTAGCACCATCACCCCGCTCTTCCTCAATATCAGCCACACTGTCTTCATCCAAACATTCATTATCTAAGTACGTCACCTTAACAAAAGCCACATTAGCGTTACGTTGCGGGTTATTTACTAGCTCAGTATGCGCCCAAAACTCATTCGTCGGGTTAAAGTCAATTACTCTTACTCCGCGTGTACGCTTAGCTAGCTCTCGATAAGTTTTCCAGTCAATCGAGTTAGCCTCATTCACATACAGTAGGTCACGCCGTGGCCCGTGTGCGCCCATCAGTTCTACCGCCCGGAATTGGATTACAGACCCATTTGGCAGTGTAAGTTCGTTGAGTGTTTTACTCCAGTCGCAATCAGCCCTTTCCAAGATACCTGTTTCGCGACAGATATCTAAGAAGTCGCTCATTGCGCCGTCTCGGAGGTGCGGTAAGGTGTCAGACACGATGGTACACTTTTTGCCATCATTTTTAATCGCATAGTCGATAATATACCAAAGTATAGCCACCGTTTTACCGGCAGATGTGCCCCCTTGAACAACCCAGGTACGCTTTCCGGATTGTTCAAGGGTTTGTATCTTCTCTAGCGTGGTAGTGATGTGGTATTTCATACGTCCTCTTCGTAGACTACCTCTGGTGGTTTGGAGCGTGCCTTAAAAATCTCAAGGGCTTCCTTGGCATCTTCAAGTGAGGGATAGGAATTGCCCCTCCAATCTCCGGCTAGAGGAACGTACACTTGTAGCGGTTTCCAGCCAAATATGCCATACTTTTTTTGCACTTGAAAGTCCGCGCCCGATTTTCTAATAATTCTAAACTTCATATTACAACATATTTTCTAGTTAACTTTTTTACGATTTGCGGCGTTTTCGGTGCCAAAATGCTTGCTATTTTGCTGCCTCATGACTTTGCTGGTGGAGTTAGCTTACTGCCGCACCATGGGCAATAGCTTATACCGCCTATATCATAGTAACTATCACCGGTACACAGTCTAAAACTTCCCTCTGGATCCCATTCGTCGGGCAGGCTATACTCTATATCTTCTAAAGGTCCAATATCAGAACAGTGCTTACAGCTCATTTCTTCTCCTTTTTCTTCTTTAACTTTGGTAGAATCGGCGTCAGCGGTGGCAACTCCCGGCTGTCAACCTGTTGCCTCGGGTAGCCCCCATCTTGGTTGATGAGACCTTCCAGGATCTGCCAGCGTTTATTCGGCTCTAGCTCTACCATCTCTAGGACCGTCCGTGCCACGTTCTTCTCAAACTCGCCAGCTTCAGGATTACTCAACAAGTCCTGAAGTTCTTCGGCAGTCATCTTAGCAACCCGTTGCAACTTCCCGCGCAAAGTGTCTTCTTTCTTCCATGCGCCGTTGTGCCGAGGATTACCCTCTGGCTGACCGAACTGACGATTCTTCGGCGGCTTCTTATTACCCACCTCATAGTCTCCCTGCTTTGTGGGAGTTTTAGCCTTAGGCATCTTCCACTCCCAAATAGATTTTCCACTCCTTCTCATGGACTTTAATTGAAGTCTTAGCGTCCTCACGAGATGCAAACCATAGGTCAAGATGTGAACAAGAGAAGCCGTAACAGCGTAATGTCAATTTATTATCCCCATAGTCATAATAGACCTCATACTTATTGTTTCCATCATGCCAGTCTGGCTTAAACCCTTTCGTATCTCTGAGCAGGATTTGTCTGACCTTGCGGCGAGCGAGTTCTTGCTCAGCTTCCTTACGAGTGAGGAAGACTCCTCCCTGTGCACGCCGCCCAACTGCGAATCTTAATTCAGACCATCTATAGTGAGCTACCGAATCGTATAAGATTACCCAGCAGTAGTTATCCCCCTCCAAATCCCACACCGTCTTCGGCTCTTCTGGGATTTCCTCAAACCAATCCGTGAGAATATTGGGGAACTTCTTTAGGGTTTGCGAGGCATAGGCTAAAATTGGCGCTTGCTCGCCTTCATCTTTCCATAACCCCTTATCGCTAAGAGTAAAAACATCTCCTGCTTTAAACGTCGGCAGATCTTTCTTTAACCTATACTTTTTCATTTTTTCTCCTTATTATCTTTTCTAGTCAGTTTCCAGATCAATATTCGTAATTTGACAGCTTCGACGACCTTCTTGTGCCACGGCTTGTCCTCCCAGCAATACTTGCAGCCCATTTTCAATAATCCCTATATTTAATTGTTTTTCCGTTAAGTTTTGGCGCTCGGCTGGTAGTGACGTGAAGAATGTCGTATCGTTCTGCGAGCTCGTAGCACTTTAAAAGTGTCAAACGCTTCTGGCGTAGTAGCTGTCTCCGAAACGGGCTCCAATTGTCTTGATAAGACCCGCGCGGAGCAAACCACCGATGGAAAAGCGCCCAGCCATAATAACCCTTTTGCGCGACATAGATGGTTTCTTTGTCGTAAAAGGTGATAACCGTCTCTGGTAGCCTTCGTATTAGTATCGCCTCCGCCCGGAATCTCCCCATCTTTTTGACCTCCTACATTTTGCCCTTCATGGCGAAAGCTAAGGCGAAGAGCGCTACCACGCCTAAGACTACGCCAGTCAACAGCCCCAACATGAACTCCATCATTTTTCTCCTCCTAAGTATTCATCTATTAACTTCTTCACCTCGTCGAATCCGACAGCAAATTCAGCACAGTAGCCATGCTCACGAAGCTTCTCCAAGACTTCCGCTTGCTCAGCAATATGCTCGGTTGCCCAGTATCCGTTCTTTTTCTTCAGACGAGTGCCTTCTTTCTTGAGTTCGAGGAAGAGGCCACCCATGACGACCAACGCCGGCTTTTTATATTCACCTTTTTCGTGACCAAAACATACCCAATGACAACCGTTATATTTACTAGCCTCTTCATAGCACGTTGGAAGTATTACGTTGGTGTGCGCAATAAACATATCCGGCCACGCTCTCCGCCCACCATTTTGTCGTTTTTGTTTCACGGCTTGGCTAGGAGTGAGTTTGACCCCACTCCCGAAGTCCGAATGAAACATCACATCTGGATACTGTAACCGAAGGTAGTCGGCCACCTGTACTTGCAGTTCTGCTTCACTCGTCATGGCCTACTCCTTCGGCACATTCGCACTGAGTCTCCGATGCTGAAAGACTGTGGTCTTCCACAGTTTCTGCTGACGCCACCAGAAAGGCTAGAAAGCCTCCGATACATAGAATTATCGCCCAGAGCAGGGCTTCATAGTCTTCGATCGCCCATGCCGTTAGGGCGAGAGCTATACAGATGACGACCGTCATACCAAAGATTATCGCTAAAAATACAGCCATATTCGTTACGCCCCCTTCTTGTGCCCGATCGTCTCCGCGAGCGTCGGTTGGACTCCAGCCACCCTCATCGCTTGTTCAATCATCGACCTTAAATCGTTAGAGTTATCTGGTCTCCCCGCCTTATTCGAGACCGGATCCTTGATGTCGACCCTACGGCCGTTGTATTCCAAAAGTACCCTTGCCATGTTGGTTTATACCTCCAATTTCCATTTTTCGTCATGGGCGATGGCTACCTCCCATTCCTCATATTCTTTCCCCATATAGGGGCCTTCGCGGAACATCACTGTCCGTCTCCCGCCCGCGTATTGCCACCATTCAGCCTCGTAATATCGAATCGCCCAGCGTTTCCGGGTTCGCGCTCTGAATTTAACAGGCATCGTCAACTCCTAGGAAGGTCTGCCATTCTTTCTCGTGGTCTCTTATGGAGGCTTCGGCGTCTTCCTTAGTGGCAAAGAGGAACGGGTTACTGGCTGTGCGCCTCCAGGTTAAGACTTGGATAGACAGATAGCCTCGGACGGCCCAGACGCTATAAGTAAGACCCGAGCTCTGACCTTTCATCGACTTTCTACTATCTTCTCGTAATACTCGCGTCGCCTCTAGCCACTTAGCGTCCTTCTTAGGGTCTTCAAGCCACGAGTAAAGGTTCCCGCACCTCAGCCGTGCATTGTCTATGTCATCATCTTCCCAATAGTCATAGTCAACCCCCAAGGTATCGTCGATAAAATAATATTTCTCCCCTTCCTTCGGCTTCTCGGCGTTCGATTCGTCCAAGACTTCGACAAATTCATTATCGATCAGCGCTTGGCCATATTTGCCCACTTCCTGCCATTCTTCGATGGCTCCAGTTCTATGTAGACAACCACTATTTCTCCCGATGTATTCTTTTAAGACTTTTACTTTCATATAACTCCTTATTTTGATTGGTGCCCCGCCTCAAACTGCGAGGAGAATAGGCGGGGCGCAGTAAAGAAGTGGTGGCGGCCTCGGTTCTATCTGAGTTCCCGTTTACCAAGCCTCTAGAGAATCACATGCTCGCTTGGCACCGCCGCCCCCCCTACTCTACAAAGACCTTTTTCGCGGGTCCGCGGCGAGAGATTTTTCCGCCCCTCGCCCCGGCGATCATCGCGCGTTCCCGGCCCGTTAGTCCGTCGCCTCCGACCTTGTCGCTGGCGAAGCCGCCAGTATGCCCATTGCGCCCACCTATTTTCCCGATCCGGCTATAAAAATCTTCGCCATGAAGCTGCGCGTTTGTTAGAGCGGCTTTTAGCCCACCTCTTCTTGTACCTGTCATTTTTTACCTCACTTTTGTTATTTTTTCTCTGATTGACTCTAAAAGTGGCTTTTGCGACAACGCTAGAGTCTTCTCGATTTCGTTTGTATATTTAGCGGTATCGATGGCGGATAGCGTAGCGGCGATAATCGCCGCTAACACCATCACCTCTTGCTTACTGAGCGGGAGTAGAAAGATTCCTGTTTCCATTCCTGTCCTCCTCGCTCGGTCGCCAGCGCTTCATTCTCTCTGTCGCTTCGCGTTCCATCCGTTCGTAGTCAACCGAGACGTTGAACTGACTCAAAAATCCGTCTATGGCATTTTTCACCACATCAGGAACTTTACATCTTAGCCGTACGTTCTTTATAGCCTCATTTGCCTCTTTGCGGGTCCTGATCTTGCGAACAGCGTCTTTAATAGTCTGAGTTTCGTACAGTTCCTTGATAGCCTTATCTTTCGCCATATCCCCTGCTTTTTGCGCCTCGAGTTGATCATCATAGATACAATCGGCGCTTTCTCGCGCTAGTGTGATATATTGAGATTCAGTAGGTTTATCATTCCACGCCATTGATTTCTGCCTTTCTGCGTGCAAAGTCGCGTTGGAGAAACTTGGCTTGGCTCTCGCTTAGTTTTCCAAGTGACCGCCAGTACTCATTAAGTTCTTCTTCAGTGTCCAGTTCTTTAAGCATGGTCCTAATTTCGTTAAAATCTACTTTTGAAACTTCCGACCTCTTCTGAGCTGGAGACGCTGGTGGTACATCTACTGCGTCATTATCCTCAGCCGCTAGCCCGAACGCCATAAGCAGCGAGTAGCGTCGCAAATACGTGATTCTTGAACCGAGCTGTTGAGGAGTTTCGTTGCCATATTGAATACGCAGACCGCGCATGGGCTTACCCCATTCTTCTAGCTTGCCGTCCTCAGTAATACGATACCGCTGAGTCATGATATAGTCGCAGAGCCCGTCGGGCGTGTCGAAAGCCTCTGTATATTGGTCGTAAGTATATTTTTGCCCATCCAAATAGTCGTTGATGGCTGCGAGATCGGTATAGCCATATTTGTATGAGCCGCCATTTTTAGTCGGCACGTTGGCCGTCTTGGTTTTCTTAACGTTTCCCATAGAACTTCACCTTCTCCCTGCCAGCAGCTATCTCTTGTAGTCTTCCACTCCAATCTTCACCGTAGATGTCAATGAGAGCGTTCTTAACTTTGCTCATTATTTCCTCCCCAATCCAAATAAGCTTTTCATTTGCTCTTCGACAGACATTTCGTAGACCTTCTTAGGTTTCCGGTTGATCTTAATCGGTCCGTTGTTGCCTTTTACATAAATTACCTTAATCATATTTACTCCTTTACTTGTTTTTAGCTGGTCTGCCCGAGCTCACGGCCGCATGCTTGCCGCGAGCGAGGGTTATTGTTACGACCGGAACGGCAGGACTCGAACCTGCGACCTGGGGGTTCTCCGTTACCAGAGCGACCCCCTACTCTACTCAACTGAGCTACGTTCCGATAGTGGCGCTACTTGCGCCTTATTTACAGACATAGTCGCGGTCGTCGCCATAATAGCTACCGGTCGCGTACCACGTACAGTTATTTGCTCTCGCGTACTCGGCTAGATCGTTCGCTCGCTTGAGATTCACTAACACTCCAAGCAATAGGACGACGACCACACTAAGCACTGCGATGATGACATTTTTTGTTTTCATTTTTGTTCTCCCTGATAATCCACGCGGCTGGAGGCTCGATAATTTTTACAAGATCTTTTACTTAGCTATTTAGCGAGTAAGAAAAACACATTCAGATCATCCAGTGTAAGGTGAAGGTTCTAGCCTCCGACTGCGCAGATTATCTAGTTATCATTTTTTGAATCTATCTCTAGTCTTCTATCTTGCTAGCCGCCAAAAATCAAAATACTTGCGGAGCTGGTAGTGCGCCAAAGATGAGTTCGTTTATATAAACAACGCTATCCAAATTGTTAATATTCGTGAGCTTTGGGCTCGCCGTAGTCGCTTATTATCTCTACGGAACCTCAAGACACAACTTTGAAGTCCCGATAAAAATAAAAAACAGACCTCGTAAGGTCTGTTCTGTGTTATCATCTACACTTTTCATCCATCTGTGATATAATGGACTTGTTGGGGTAGTAGCTCATCTGGTAGAGCGCGGCATTCGCATTGCCGAGGTGGTCGGTTCGAGTCCGATCTACTCCACCACAAAATTGATTTATTGTTAAATACCTTTCATAATACGGAGTTATGGGGGTATTTTTGTTAGAAAAAGCTTAAAATTCCTCTTAGTCAACCCTGTAATGACAAACTGAGATCCTTGCTTGGCTTAGGTCCTACTTGGCTTTTTGCTAGAGGTGCGATTTTGTGCTTTTGTAAATAAATACTGCTAGTTATTGACATTTTTCGTAATCTGTGCTACAATGAAAATATAGAAGCAATTCTAGGAACTTTATCAGTAGCGTGTTTAAAGAATCTCTCCTAGATGACTGTGTAACTCGCTGACAGTTCTTCGGAAGGGCCGGCGACAACACAATTATTGAGGGAGTGAGTATATGAGGACTATGTCCTACCGCATTGAGCTGGAAAAGGATGATGGATACATAATCGCCAATTCCAGCGATGACCTGGATACTATTCCTACGACAGAAAGCTTTTTTAATCCTCCGCTCAGGATCGTCGACATAGGCATTCGTTGCTGCGTTACAGATCCGGACTACATATTGAAGCTTGAGGACTACTTGGAGGTGGTCGACTCCTCTGACCATGTAGACGAAGGCTTCCGCCAGTGCTACCGGAAGGCACTGTACAAGGAGACGAACGGATGGCGGCTGATCGCTATCGAAATTTCTCGCTTCGGAGTGTATTTCTGGTTTGGTAACAGAGAGAGTCGCAGAGCCGAGCTTCTTCGCCTCAAAACCGAAGACGACTTCTATCTGCGTCTCATGCTCCATGCTCCTCGATCTGATGGCGGCACCGATCAGTATTTGCTGGCGCGTGGAGACACGGTTTCTTCGCCTGGGCGGTATAGCCTTTGTGTAACAGAATACAATTTTGACTTCCACGGAGGAAGGAGGGAGATTTCCTTTGATCGCGGAGTCGAGCACGATAAGGACCACCCGGACCCTGAATGGGAATACGCTTACGTGAAAGAGTACCGTTAACGGGGGAGGTACAGCAAATAGGGCTGCGGAGATCCGCAGCCCTTCCCTTTAATCTCGATCAAAATTATCCACGAAGATTCCCCGACATAAGAGTCGGGGAATTTCGAGATAGTAGGATCACCTCCTTTCACGCTGTCTTGTTACCGATCGCGCTGCGGGTATTGGTCATCTTACTCACCTCCTTAAGGTGCTACTTTTAGTATAGCATGGATCATAAGCGGAATACAGTTATTACACAGATTAAAAAAATGCGCTATAATGAGAGAACCTAAATGGAGTAGTACAGGTATGAAAAACTCAAAAATAACCCGAAAGATTTCGCAGGGTATGTACGTCTTAACGACGACGGGCGGCGGCTGCGTGGTCGACGCCGTATCGCGTGCGAGCGGAGGTGATCGACCTTTAATCACGGTAGCAGTCGCAAAAACGAACCATTCGCATAAACTGCTAGAAGAGAACACGAAGTTTGCCCTGTCGGTTCTAGGGACGGACGTGGACTCGGAAATTATTAAAGTTTTCGGCTTTAACTCGTCGAAAGACCTCAACAAATTTGAAAAGGTTGAGACCGAAAATATTGACGGCGTACCGGTCGTAAAGGGATCGCTTGGCTATATGCTTTGCGAAAAAGTAGACGCAATCGATACCGAGACGCATACTTTATTCATTGGGCGCATGGTCGAGGGTGATATCTTTAATGATGGCGAAGCGATGACGTACGCCTACTATCAAGAACATAAAGACGACCTGATTAAAACCGAGACGACGGCCGGAAAGACGGCGTGGGTCTGCACGGTGTGTGGTTATGTTTATTATGGAGACGAGGTGCCAGACGACTACAAGTGCCCACTTTGCGGACTCGGAAAAGAGTATTTCAAGAGAAAAGACTAGTAGACGCTAAAAACGCAGGCACTGGACGTCAATTAGAATCAAAATAGGACCTAGTACGAAGCTAGATCCTATTTTTGCTTTTATAGCACATATTCCACCTGTGCCGTGATTAAAGTTTGATGAGAAGTTACAGGCGACCCTCAACGTTGGATCTCGTCCGAACTTCTGATTTTATTTTATCACGCTCATGTTTTGCGTCAAGATTGATTTTTACTGATTTTGTGGAAAAAAGAACGTCTGGTTTTCCACAATTTTTCCCTGTTATTTTTCAAAAACCGAACACTAGCCTATTGACTTTTTTCTAGTACGTTTTATATTACCAGCCGCAGAGCGTTCGGCTCGGCCGAATTTCCAGAGCGGATAATTTAGCTTGAAAAAACGCCGGGGATGCCGACGTTTTTCAAAAAATAATCTCGTTAGGACAATAAGCGCATAAAAGACGTTTTCTCAAGACCTCACCGTAGTGACGCTAGGTTAAATCGGTCCAGTTTAGCTTCGTAGTCCGCGTAATCTGGAAGGTTTTTACGGCCATGGTTTTACGGCCGAGGACGCGGCGCTTTAGCAAAAATCGTGAGTTGAGCAAAATGCTGCATGGCGGTAGTTTCGACGCGGCTGTAAGCGTAGATCGGCAGAGAAATGACTTGACGACTGAGACGTTCGGTGTTTAGCCTGACCATAAATTCTACGTCGATCTGATGGCCGGCAGCGCACTCAAAGTCAATGCCGAGTGGCAGGAAGAGCCGACCACCGCTGCTCACGGCCTCGACGATGGTTTCGCTCCGGTCTTGGATCTGCAGACCGTTACCGTTGTAGACGAGTTGGTCTGGAAGTTCGACGCGCAAATTGGGCTGCTGTGGAGCGCGGCTGAGATTCGTGTAACTAATACGAAGCGGGATTGTCTCACGTTCGGCAAAGTAAGAGCGGGTCTGCCACTCTTCGGTTTGTTCAGCGTAAGCACTAAGCGAGAGCGCATATTGGCGGTCGTCCTTCAGGACTTTGGACACGATGCGATTGGGCGAAGACATGAAAATAATCCTCCTAAAACAAGATTTTAAGGTGGCAAAGGGGCGAAGAGAAATGAATAAACGACACGAAGGAGAGGGACTGAAGGGTCAGTGAGTACAGAAAACCTCTTATATTTTCATTGTAGCACAGATATCAAATTTTGTCAAGAGTGTTTGCGTGAACGGGCGTCATAATGGCGGCGAACGTAGATAAGGCGGAAAGCGGCAATGAGCTGGAAGACGATAAGGAGCGCCGAGAGACCAAAGGTCGGACCAGGGCCGAAGCGGAACATTTGGCCGCAAAGGAAAGTGCCGAGCGCAATGCCGAGATGGTGGATGACGTAACGGAGAGTGTTGTATTTGAGCTGATGCCGGTTGTCGACGAGGTTGATATAACAGCCATCGCTGACGTTCTCGTAGGCAGTCGAGCTAAGGAGTGCCCAGGTTAGCGCGAGAAAGCTGATGAAATTATTACCGGCGAGGAAGGCGACGA
Organism: uncultured Candidatus Saccharibacteria bacterium; assembly: GCA_964469535.1. Lineage (GTDB taxonomy): Bacteria > Patescibacteriota > Saccharimonadia > Saccharimonadales > Saccharimonadaceae > Nanosyncoccus. The sequence continues at coordinate 9,064 of CAYXZG010000003.1, read as the reverse complement.
GAAAAAAGATGCCGCGGATGCCGAATTTGATAAACATAGTCAGATAATCATTCTTAGGTGTAAAATAACGTAGCGCGAGGATACCGATAAAATCGGCGATCAGGCCGACCACGAGAAGATAGTTGGTCGCGATACCGGCGGAGAAGTCGAACGCATCAGTTAGCATTAGCATTTTGAGAGCGACCGCAGTATTGAAAGCGGTGCCGGCAAGAAAAGTATAAATCATGTAGTTACGCTGGATTTTGTCATGGGTAATAAAACGTAGGGCGGAAAACTTACTGCGGTCGGGGGCGAGCTCCGTGAGCGGAAGACGGAGACGATACATGACGATGCTAGCGGTGGCAAGAAAAACGATTGCGATCAAAAGACAGGCGTTATAATCCATGACGAATCCGCCGATTTGTTGACCGATAAAGATGCCACCAATCAGAATACCGACGTCGCGAAAAAGATATTCGACAAGTTTGCGGCGACTGTAAACACGGTTGCTCTTGTTGATAAGGGTGAGCAACGGATAGACACTAATAATGATTACGGCAGCGCTGGCGATATCAAGGATCGAAAGAAGGTCAATGAGCCAACGCAAACCAGAATTATTGACGACAGCGAGGAGAAGCAGGTTGATGCAACGAAGGATAAGCATCAGCGTCGTGAAGCGTTTGATCTTGGCCATTTTGACATATCTACCGACAAAGAGAAGTGCGGCAGCGCTGGCGATGGTGCCAAGACCGATAATATTGCCGACATCGGTGGCGGAGAAACCATTTTCTTGGAGCCAAAGTTGGCGGAAGTTCTCCCAAAGCCCGGTCGAAATGCTAAAAAGCGCCAGCATGAGAAGCACGCGATGTTCGAGGCGTTTCGCGCGCGATGGTTTCGGGCGAGGCGCTTGGGACTTCGCAAGGCGAGGCGAAAAATAGCCAATGAGCGGGTTTTGCCACTCGTGATTCGTCGAGCGAGAGGTGCGCTTTTTAGCGGCTTTTGCAGAAGTTGCGGAAGAATGACCCATTATTACATTATAATAGCATAAGTAATTTCAAAAGACAAAAGTGGCACGCAGAATAATCGGGTGAAGAATAGGAAGGCCGGAAGATATAGCTCAGGCAGAAAACGGATGAAAAAAATGGATGAAAGAAGGCGCCCACGAAGTGGGCGCCGCGCGGGAAACTTGGATTTTGGTTTTACTCGCCACCGAAATCAGAGTTTGGGCTGGCATCGGGACTAGCTTCCTGACTAGAGCTGTATATGCGATTTCAGAAGAAGTACCGTGCGATGACGGCGGCGCTTTCCTCGAACGTGGAGGCATAGCCATCCTTACATACCGAAAGGTCTCGCCGGGCTTCAGCGACCGGCCAACCTTCGTAATAATAGGTCTTCGTCAGATGGTCGAATCGCCGCACAGTGAGAAGACCATCATGATGCGCAATGCGCCAACGCGCATATAGATAGCAGGCCATGACGATCAGTTCCAGTAACAGGCTAACCAGAAGAAGCGGAAAGACGACGTAGCGCAAGGTGACACCAGTGTACTGAGAGGCCGACGCTACGATTGCGAAGATCATGCCGACGATAACTGTTTTGGCGCTCGTGCGAAACTCGAGATACTGCATACCGTATGCGTAGTGAAAAATGAGCGCGTCGCCGATCAACAGGTCCCGAGAAATGCTTGGTTCGTAGCGCACGATCAGCATCGGCAAGGCCAGACCGTAGGCCATGAGCGCAAGGAGAATAATCAGCTGCGGCAACGGCGTGGCGGGCGAGATGAACTTACTGCCTAGCCAAAAGGCGCTGATAGAAACGAACGGAATGATATAATGCAGGATCGGGAAAATGAAGCGCCGTAAAATTTTGCACATCTGGTTGACCCCCAAGTTTCAAAAATTAAAGGAGCAGACCCCCTCTTGTTCCATTGTAGCACAGATTGTAAGATTTGTCAATAGGTTAAGCACAATTCAGGACCAGTATTCAGGTAAAACGCCTAAAAACAGGTATTATTTCAAGATTGCCTTAATACGACGGACGCCAGCGCTGGAGGATTCCTCCTTGGTGATCTTGAAGCGACCAAGTTCGCCGGTATGAGTGACATGGGGGCCGCCACAGATTTCCGCTGATATACGGTTGTCGATGGCTTGCCGCCACTGCCTCGTGGCGGGTGAGCCGGGCTCATCTAAAGAATCGCCCTGGCTCAGTCCTAGCTGGGTTAGCCACTCGGCAGCGGCATCCAAGCCCTCTCCAATCATATATACCGTGACTCTGTCTGGGTAACGATCTCTAAATGAGCCATGGGCATGGAGAACATCGAAGGCGTAATCTTTGTCGTATTCGGCAAAAACAATAGGGAGATCTTGGGCGATCCAATCGTTGACACGAGCCTCGACCCTGGCGATCTCATCAGGGGTGAGCTTGTGGTCAATGTTAAAGTCGAAACGGAGACGTTCGGGAGTGAGGTTGCTACCCTTCTGGCCAATATTTGGGTCGATTTCGGACTGGAGTGCAGCGAGGAGCAGGTGACAAGCAGTGTGGTATTTGACGGTTTTGTCGCTCGTGTCGGAAAGACCGCCTTTGAACATGCCTTTTGAGGCGGTCTTACTGCGCTCACGCTGCTCGTCGAGGGCCTTTTGAAATTCGGTCTGGTAATCGTCAGACAGTTTCAGACCGAGCTTATAGGCTTCTTCGACTGACAGCTCAAGCGGGAATCCATAAGTATCCTGGAGCTTGAAAAGCTCAGCACCGGTCAGAAGCTGATCCGCGCCTAGCTTATGGAGCTCTTTGACGCCTTTGCTGATCGTTTTGCGGAAGGCGTTTTCTTCTTTTGTCAATATCTCTAACACATTTTTACGGTTAGGCAAGATGTCGTCTGGAAGCTCTTGGTAATTTTCGGCGATAATGGGCAGAATTTCGGCGAGAAAATCTTGGCCAATGCCGAGATCAAGTGCTTTGAGAATCGCACGACGGACGAGTCGACGCAAAGCGTAGCCCTGAGCCTTGTTCGAAGGGGTGAGGCCCTGCGCGGCGAGGAGGTAGGCGCCGCGAAGATGATCAGCGATGATACGCATTTCGTCGGTGTTATTATCATAATTTTTGTGTGACATTTCCTCGATCTTGGCGATGATGGGCGCCATGAGCGAAATTTTAAAAACATCGAAACTGCCGATCGCCGCCGCGGCGAGGCGTTCGAGTCCGCCGCCAAAATCGACGTTTTTATGCTCAAGTTCGGAGAAACTACCATCTTCGTTGCGCTTATATTGCATAAAAACTTGGTTGCCGATCTCCATAAAACGAGCACCGTCGGAAGCGGGGTGGCTCTTGCCATATTTCGCGACGTCTTGCTTGTCTTCGCCAAAATCATAAAAGACTTCGGAATCTGGGCCACAGGGGTCGCCGAGCGGAGTGGTCTCAATCCCGCCGCCGCGGCTCCACCAGTTTTCTTTATCGTCATAGAAGAAAATGCGCTCGCCGGGCTTAATCCCCCGCTCGTCGCCAGTTTTCGCCGAACCGATTTCGGCGATTTTAGCCTCGACGCCAGCTTTTTTAAAGACTTCCTGCCAGATCTCGGCCGCCTCAGTATCTTTCGGAATGCCGTATTTTTCGTTGCCGATGAAACAAGTGACGTAAATTCGCTCAGGGTCGAGACCGATCTCTTTAGTCAAAAACTCAAAATAGTTCTCGATTTGTTCTTTTTTGAAGTAATCGCCGAGAGACCAGTTGCCGAGCATTTCAAAAACCGTGGTATGGCGCGGATCGCCGACATCATCGATATCCTGAAGACGCAGCGAGGGCTGCGAATCAGTCAGACGAGTGCCTTCGGGATGTGGCTGGCCGAGGAGATAGGGGAGGAGCGGCTGCATACCAGAGCCGGTAAAAAGCGTAGTCGGGTCGTTCTCGAGAACAAGCGGGGCAGGCGGAATGACTTTGTGTCCGTGTTTAACTTGAAAATCTAGGAATTTTTGGCGAATTTCGTTTGCGTTCATGCCCTAGATTATAGCACAGAACACTAGTAAAGCAAAAGCCACCCTCGTCTTGAGGGCGGCAAAGAAGGGTCGCTATCTGGAAGTTTTTTGCGTAGCTTCGTAATAGTTGAGCAGAGCGGCAGCAAGACGGAATCGCTCACGCAACAATTCATAATCTAGCCGTTCAATATCTTCCTGAGGAATAGTCAAACCAAAACCTTTGACGAGGCGCCGGACAACGGAAGGGATCAGATTTGACCGCACAAAAGCGCGCTGTTCTTCTGGCTGAAGGGAGGGATCATCAGGAGAAATCTCGCAGAGCCGATCGTCGACCAACCGAACACCCGGTAGCCAACGGCAAGACGCGAGAAGGTCGTCGGAGAAGCAAGCATCATCGATAATCTGCGGATGATAAAATAATTCACAAAACAGGTTCGCAAGGCCACGAATATATTTGAGATTGTCGATTGGGTCATCGTCATTTGGCCACGTCAAGTAGCCGGACGTAAAGCCTAAGAGGTTGAGTGGGGCGTCAATATTCATCAAGACCACTCCTTTTTTCTAAAAAACTAGACGGAATCGCGTCTTATGGTCTTATTATAACATAAGGAAAGGCCCCTTGCGGGGCCGAGACGTTAATAGTGGAAGGTGCGATGGGAGGCAAATGGGGCGTTTCCCGGGCATGGAACTCGACGTACTCATGACCGTTCCAATACCAGGATTGTGCGCGAATAGTAGCTTCGGCCGGCGGATCGTCAAAATCCAGCTCGTCAGGCCAAGGGATCCAAACCATCAGTTCGGGAAGATAGTAGCCGTCGCTCGTCGGGACGTCGTAAAGCATCGAGGCCGAGAGCGGGCGGTTCCACCACGCTACCGGCGCGACGCAGCCATCGAAAACGAGGATAAAGGCACTCGTCCATTCATCATGCGGTCCGGGATACAGATCCCACCGACCGTGAGAATACTTTCCGTAGGCGATGGCTCCGACGGCGCCGGATTTGCCAATGATGACTTGATAGCCAGCCACGTCATAGAGCGGACCGTAGCCGAATTCAAGGCGATCGCTGATGTACGCGTCGACGTAGTGGTATTTGGCGACGCGGTGGTCTGAGCCGATATAGTTGCAGAATTCAGCGTCAAAGGTCGCAATGCGTTCGGGATCAGAGATAGTTCCCTGCGGTCCGGTTCCCGCCAGGGAGTCAGCCAAGAGGCCGAGCAAAGCATAGGCGGCGAGAAAGATCAGGAGCAATATGATAGCGGGTCGAATGCGGTTGCGCAGAGTCTCAGAGCGCGAAAGATCCATTACAATAAACCTCCTTAAGGTGCAAATTTAGCCCGTCAAAAAGAAGGACTATCCTTATAGTAGCACAGATTAGTAAAAATGTCAACCATGAAAATCTGGCGCCGCGAAAGCGGCGCCAGCTTCATATCCAACAGTTGTGGATGGGTCTAGATGAAAACGGCCACCAGCCGAGCGGCATCCGCTGAGCGAAACGTCATTCACTCGGACGGTCCGTAACCGCGAGGTAATCCGTGCGGTCGAGCATGGCCATGAAATCCACGAGCGGCGAGCGCAATGCAGCGAGCACGTCGTAGAGCCTCGCCCACTGCTGTTCCAGCTCATCATATTCGATGTACTGCGACAGCGTATAAGCATCGTGCGACATGCCGTTATAGCGCGCCAGCCAGACGACCAGGTCCAGATACTCCGGCTTGCACTCCCATTCTTTGGCGAAGAGCATGAGCTGATCGACGCTGACACTGTCATAATGGTAGCCGTTCTGAGGCCAGATGGCGCTAAAGGTCGCACGGACCTCGGCAGCACTGGAGCCGACCTGTTGAGCATGTCGATCGAGCAGAAGTTCGAGCTCAGGAATCTCGGTATACTCCGGAAGATTCCGGATGACCGAGATCGCGCCGCTAGTCGTCTTGCCGCTGATAGCCGATCTTCCCTCGTCGCTGAGGAGACCCCAGACGCTCTTGTCCTTCAGATCCTGAGATTCTTTCAGGATCTCAGGATCGTTATAGCGGCGGAGGCGGCTGATGTTTTCATCGGCATACTGGGCAGGATGGAGCAGCTCGAGCATCCAGCTGATCTTCTGCGCCGGGTGGAGCATGAGGCTGGAAGTTGGAACAGTGTTGGCGGCGGGCGAGACGATCAGGTGCTCCCCGGTGGCGTCGACGACGACCTTGATAGGGTCGGGGCGCTCAGGGCGCGAAACAGCAAAAGCCGGGGTAATCATGGTCGCGATCGTTACCAAGCTGAGCAGACAAGACACGATTTTCTTCATTTTCTCTCACCTCAAAATAAATTTGATAGCGTAAAGTCCGGGAATACCCTCCTAACTGTCAGATTTTGGATGTGCTAAAGATGGACAATACCTATCTATACCTTTCTATTATATCACACAATATTTATAAAGTCAATAGTTTTATGCGATTTTTGGCGATTTTATGAGATTATTCCGCAATAACACCGCCGCCAAGGCAAACGTCACCCATATAGAGGACAGCTGACTGGCCAGGAGCGGGACGTTTAATTGGGCGAGAAAAGATGAGCTGAGAAGCCGATTTGACCGCGGCGCCAGAAACGTGATGATTGTTGGAAGCTTGATGATTATTGCTACTGCGGCGAGCAATGCTATCTGTCGAATCGTCGCTGTCTAGCTTGATTTGACAGTCGATCAGCGGCGCGCGATGGCGGAGGCGAACTTGGAGCGGCGCCAGGCTAGAGCCAGGCTTAGCGTCGGAGAGATTGACAAGATCGGCGAGAGTCAGACTGTTGCGGAGATGGAGGTCCTCGAGCTTAAGCTGGTCAGCCCAGAGAGAAGGGTGGTTCAAGTTTTTTGAAACATAGACGAGATTACGGCCTAAATCTTTGCCAACGACGTAGAACGGCAAACCGCCGCCGAGATAGAGACCGTGGCGCTGACCTAAGGTGTAAAAAATCGCGCCATCGTGATAGCCAAGGACTCGGTCAGTTTCCTGTTCGCGAATTTCGCCAGGGCGCGCATCGAGGTATTCGCGCAAAAAGTCTTTCATACCGACTTCGCCCACAAAACAGACGCCCATCGATTCCTTTTTGGTCGCGACATCAAGGTCGTGCTCAGCAGCAATGCGTTTGACCTCGGGCTTCAGAAGATCGCCGACCGGAAAGAGCGTGCGGGCAGTCGCGGAGTCGCTCATACGATAGAGGAAATAAGTCTGATCTTTGTTTTCGTCACGAGCACGCAAAAGTGCAGTCTCCGACGGATTTTCACTAGGAGCTTGATGCGTACGGGAGGGCTTGGGCTCTGGGGGAGCTTGAGGATCCAGAGAAGCGCGACGCGCTAGATCGCCAACACGGGCATAGTGACCGGTCGCAATGTAGTCGGCACCAGCGGCAAAAGCGCGTTCAGCAAAAAGCTTAAACTTGATCAGCTCGTTACAGATCACATCAGGATTTGGAGTGCGACCTTTCTGGAACTCGGAGAGCATGTAGTCGACGACTTTTTGCTTATACTCAGTCTCAAAATCCCAAACCTCAAAGTCAAGATCGAGGCGAACGGCTACACGTTTCGCGTCGGCAAGATCCTCCGCCCAAGGGCATTTCATGCCGGGGAGATCCTTTGACCAGTTTTTCATATAAACGCCAGTAACGTCATAACCCTGCTCTTTGAGCAAAATTGCCGACACACTCGAATCGACTCCGCCAGACATACCAAGAAAAACTCGTTTAGACATTATGATTCTCCTTGCGGAGCGGGTTTTGAGGCTTGACTTGACTTCCATCCAAAAATCTGTCTCGACCAAAGGTGCGGAGGTATTCGGCGGCGACGGTAGTGGCAATCTCCTGAGCAGCTTGCTCGATCTGAGAAAGAGTGTTCGTACTGCCAAGAGAAAGGCGGAGCGATCCGGTAATTTCCGAATCAGAAAGTCCGATCGCGGTCAAGACGTGCGATTTGGTACCTTTATTAGCAGCACAGGCGGCACCAGTCGAAACCAAGATTCCCTGTTGCTCGAGCTTATAGATCAGGCGTTCGGCGTCAAGTCCCGGGAAAGAAACCGGGATAAAATTAGCGAGTTGGTGCTTCGGACTGCCGAGAAAAAGCGGAGCGGGGATCTCAGGGATATGATCGGGTTGCCCAGAGATATAATTGTGCTGTTCGGGGTCGAGGTTATGCTTGACAATTTGCTCCATGTGTGCTACAATGGAAGCATGTGCTAGTTCTCGGCGAAGGACAGAAGCCATGTTTTGGTAGTTTTCGCGAGTAGAAGCGAGGTGAGTTTTAGCGTCTTGGAGGGCGGCGGCAAAGCCGATAACGCCAGGGACGTTTTCGGTGCCACTACGGAGACCACGCTCCTGACCGCCACCAAATGTGATTGGGGAAAGATGGACGCCGTGGCCGACGTAAAGGGCGCCGACACCTTTCGGACCGCCACATTTTGCAGCATTTAGGGTTAAAAGATCAATCCCAAGACGCGATACATTTAAATCAAGCAAGTTCAAAGCTTGCGAAGCGTCCGAATGAAGGAGGAGCGGGCGCGTAATTCCCCGCTGGAGGCGATCTTGACGCACGGCGCGCAATAATTCGGAAACTTCGGCAAGAGGTTGGATTGTGCCGAGCTCGTTATTAGCGAGCGAAATCGAAACGAGCGCCACATCATCAGTGAGCTTTTGACGAAGATCGGCGAAATCAATCAGACCATCGCGATCAACTCGGACGAGATCATGGCGGTAATGACTGGCGGTCTCAAGTACAGCGGCATGCTCCGTCACGAGAGTCAAGAGCTTCGCAGACGGCGAGACGGCCGTAAAAGCAAGATTGATCGATTCGGTCGCTCCAGAAGTAATGACAAGATCAACGCCTTTCGCGCCAATCGCGTGCGCAATGGCGGCTTTTGCTGCTTCGTAGGCGGAACGGACAGACTTCGCCGGCAGATAGGGCGCAGCGGGGTTGAAAAACTCTTCCGAAAAGTACGGAAGCATAACCGAGAGCGCCTTCGGCGAAACTGGGGTGGCGGCGGCATGGTCAAGATAAATCATAGTGATATTATAACACATCTTGGCATTTTGGCCTATATAATCGACCACCAGACTGAGGTCTGGTGGTTTTGGGCTCGCCGGCCATGCCGGC
>CAYXZG010000002.1:28761-46221 GCA_964469535.1 uncultured Candidatus Saccharibacteria bacterium | reverse complement strand
CGACCTTTTGGTTATGAGCCAAACGAGCTACCAGGCTGCTCTATCCCGCGATATGTGGTAATTATAGCGCACCCGGAAAAATTTGGCAAGACTTTTTTACATTTAAAATTGTAAAAGTACAAGAATGAATTTTAGCGGTAAATATGATACGGATGATTGTGGAAGAGGGCTTTTCAGGGCTAGTGGCTAGGGGGCGATTGATATAATGCAGGCAATAGGGAGTGGGTTATAGTACCTTGAGAGGAAGGAACGTGCTTGTTTAGTGCAAGCGGCGCGAATGATACTTAGAGGATGACGGGAGCTTTTGAGCTGATTTTTGAAAGGATGTGGTTTGATGGCGTGGTTGGCGGAGCTGTTTGGCGAGAAGCTGTCCAAGTTCTTTTGCGAGCTGATGCCCACTTCGTCGGAAGTGGCTAGTCGCGTGAGAGATCCTATTTGGCAATTCATGGTGTTAACGGCGATTTTTGTGTTGATTCTGGCGGTTCTCTACCTGATTTGTGTGAGCTTGCAGTTTGGTGTGGGCGGATTTGTATTGGGGCTTTTGGCTGCGTGCGCTTTTGTAGTTTTTTGCAAGAAAATTACTAGACTTGACAAATAAGCCTTTCTTTCCGGCCGCCCCTTCGGGGGCGGCTTTGGCTTAATTAACACAAAAACTAACTGATTTTATAGAGGAGAAACGTAGCTCAACTTGTAAAGGTTTTACAAGTTAGGGATGAGATTTTGGTCGATCTGTCCTAAGCACTGGCAACTACCAACTGGAGACGGTAAATATGCTGAAGAAACAAATCAAGCTGGAACACACGATTGGCTACCAATTGCTGTACCTAAAAGTTTATATAAATTACTGTCCGAGCAGTATGCTTGGAAGATGAATTATGGCTGGCCAAGCAATGGCACCTCCGGTAGTAGCCAATGGGAGACTGATGGCCAAGTATACAATGTTGCCTTTGCACCTTTCTATATTGTACGCACTGGTGAATTTTGGCTTACTGTGCTTGCGAAATCTGGAGCTAGTGCCATCATGTGGACAAGTAGCGCTAGGAAATTTATTGGCCATGCGCAGGGCGACGAAGGTGCCATGGCTTACGGACCGAATCGCGAAGCATTGTATCCTAGCTATTACTACAACAAAACAAATGTTGGCCCTCTTCGCTGCCTCACTCAGTAGTAGTATCCTCTAATAGGTAGATATATATGATAGGTCAATCAATCATTAAGGTAGAAAAAGAAATAGAGAAGTGGAGGCATAAGATAAATCTGGAGGGCGTTTGGAAGGCCAGAGAAGAAATTTAGCGTAATGAAATAAGCAAAAATGAGCGCAACAAGGAGCGGAAAAGCGGGATGCTTAGCGAAGGCGGGATAAGTTAGAGTCGGTTGGGTGCGCGAGCTGGGTGCGCGTGAAGCAGAAGAGGAAACAGTTAGCGAGGCGGAAGGGGCATTGGTCGACGAGGCGGATGGAGAGAACGGAGAGCGCACGGCTGATTCCCTGCGGCAGGCGACGCGACCATCGAGAAATTTGGCGGAAAAAAGGCGCGGATAGAAGGCCAACAAGAGCGAGAAAATAGTAAGAATAATGCCAACGAGGCCGAGCTCAAGTAAAAGTGAAAAAGGCTCATTTTGCACGATTTCCTTCGGAGAACCGACTTCCGAGGGGAAGGCGGCATACATGGCGGCGCCAGCGCCGCCGAGGCCGACACCAAAGAGCAGACGAAGAGGGTCATGTTTCCAGGTACGGAAAGCAAGAGAGTTCAGGCTAAGACGGATATTCGTAGATTCGGGGACGTAACCGTCAAAATAAGTATCTTGGGGTATGTTCGAGCTAGCAATGGCCGAATTAGGCACTTCTGAGGCGTTTAGGGGGCTCACAGAGGTCGAATCGGCAGAAGTGGGGTCCTTCCGCGGTTCGGAGCTAGAAGCGGTTCCTAGGGCTTCAGGGGAGGCGCTAGGAGCGTCAAGAATGGCGTTCTCGGAAGATTTGGGGCGGAAGTCAAGGAGGCCGAGAGAGAGTTGGTGGAGAGACTTCGTAACGGCGCCAGTGAAGGTTTCTGAGGTCGGACCGAGAGCGGCAAAAGTGCCCTGAAGAATGAGTGAAACTAGAAAAGTGCTGACAGGGATAACAATGAGGCTAAAGCGGAAGACGTGGCGTTTGAGGGCGAAGAAGAACAAGATCAAGAGAGCAATAGCGTAAGCGTAAATTGCGCCGCGCGAGAAAGTGAAAAAGAGGGTTGTAGAGAAGAGGAGAGCGAGAAGCGTGAGGGCGAGAGTGGCCGATTTGGAACGAGCAACTGGGCTCCGGGAAGACGCAGAAGTCGGCCGGGGCGAGGAGACCTTGGAGGCCTTGGAGGGTTGGGAAGACCGGGGCGTTTGAGAAGGTTGAGTTGGAAGAAGTAGATAGAGGACAGTCAAAGTCGGGGCGAGGAGCAGGTTCCCCATGAATTGCGGTTCGATTGCGAAGCCGGAAGGATGTGGAAAGCCAAATGAACGATAGGTGCAGCCAGCACAAAGTAAAGTATGTTCGCGGGAAAGACCGCAGGTATCGAGAATACTCTGGACAAAGCAGAAGATGCAAACGGCGGCCGTAGAGAGGAAAAAAACTTGGAAAAAGCGACGTTTGGCATGGGGCGGGGGCGAAAGGAGCGGCAAGACATAGATAATCGCAAAAACTGCAAAAAAGATGAGCCAGGCGATGCCGGCGGTGAGGAAGCCGCGCAAGGGGTTCGCTGACCAGAAAATCGAGATGGTTAGATAGAACGGAAAGAGGCTAAAGAGAAAAAATCGACAATCGGAAAGGCCGGGGAAATCGGCGGCGGACGAAGACTTGGAAAGTTTGAGCGCGACAAGCGCAGAGAAGGCGGAAAGATCAAAGAGAACAAGCGTGATGAGCGAAATGGATAGTTCAAAGTTCATGGAAGAATTAGTGCCGAGAGAAATGACGGGATAATAAGAGAAGAAGAGCGCGGCGGGCAGAAGATAGGCAAGAATCCAGGTCAGACGGCGAAGAAATTTAAGCATGGTCAGACCTCAATGCATCGGAGACGAGCTGAGAAATCTTGGCACGAAAATACTCAGGAGCAAAGCGCTCGGCGGATTGGTAAACCGTCGCGGCGCGATAGTCACGAGGATCAAAAACATCAATGGCAGCAGCAAGAGAGAAAGCAGTCTGCTCCGGGAAGAGAAGACCGTTCTTCCCTGGTTCGACAAAATCACGACTACCACCCTCAGCGTAGGCGATCACAGGACAGCCAGCAGCAAGAGCCTCGACGGCGGCAATGCCAAACGGCTCAAGACTCGGAAAGAGGAAGGCAGAGGAGTTTTGGAGGTGGGCGGCGAGTTGGTCGGTCGGAGTCCAAGGGAGAAACTTAATAAATTCAGAATCGCCAGCGAGCTTGACGAGGCGGGAATGCTCGGGACCGTCGCCGACAACCAAAAGCGGGACTTTGGCAATCATACAGGCACGAATAGCGAGATCAACACGCTTCCAGGTGACTTGGCGACAAGCGATGATAAAACTGTGGAAAACTTGTGGAAAACTTGTGGAAAAGGTCGGAGCCTGCTGTGGATTTCTTGTGGAAAGTTGATGGGTTTTGGTGGAAAAGTCTGAGGATTTAGTGGAAAACTGAGTGGAAAAAACTGTGGAATTCGGGGATTTCTGAGCTTTTGGAGATACTGAAGATCTTGAAGATCCTGGCGTAAACCTGGCGATCTCGACGGGAGGGGCAATGATGACTGATTCTCTGTTGTAATACTTTTTGATCTGATCGGCGGCGTAGGAGGAAATAGTGATAAATTGGTCGGGACGCTGGGCGGCGGCATAGTCGGCCTTGCGAAGAGGTTTAACGAGAAGCTGAAAGGCGAGACGAACAAGCGGGTTCAGGATCCCAAAGCCTGGATTCTCGATGTATTGATCATACATTTGCCAATAATATTGGGTCGGGACATGGCAGTAACAGAAGTGGTAAGCGCGATGGCCGGATTTTTTGGAGACCGTTTTGACAGACTTGGCTTCGGCGCCAGTCACGGAGATGACGACGTCATACTGCGAGAGGTCAAGATGGGAAAAATAGCGCTGGCGGAGAGGGCCGAGAAGTTTGCGAAAAGCGGACGGAAAAAGTTGAAGCCAGCCGGTACGGACGTCGGCGTCACGGAACCAAGTGAGTTTTTTACGATTGTACTGAGAGGTATAGATCGGGGCGTCGGGGTACATACGGTGGAGCTCGAGGAGGACTTTTTCGGCGCCGCCAGGGGTAGTGAGCCAATCACAGACAAGAGCAAGGCGAGGCGGCTGGGAAGACGAAGAGGGCTGTGCATTCTCAGGGCGATGCGGGGACTGGGGTTTCGAGGAGGAATTGGTCATTTAGCGCCTTTACGAGTTAAGACGATGACGACCGTACGCAGCAGAATGCGAAGATCGAGCCAGATGGACCAGTTCTGGATGTAATAAATATCAAGGGCGCGGCGCTCCTCGAAAGAAATATCGCGACGGCCGGAGACTTGGGCAAAGCCGGTCAGGCCGGTCTTGACGGAGAGGAGGAGCGAACGGTCGCCGTAATGGCGCAACTCGCCGGGGACGAGAGCGCGGGGACCGACGAGAGAGATGTCGCCTTTAATGACATTAAAAAGCTGCGGAAGCTCGTCGAGCGAAGTCGAACGGAGAAAACGACCAAGCTTCGTAACACGGGGGTCGTTCGCGATCATGTCGCCACCGGCACGGTATTTTTTGATGAGTTGCGGCTTGCCCATGAGCGTGAAAGCCTCCTCGGGAGAGAGGCCGCAATATTCTGGCTTCATGGAACGAAATTTGTAAATTTTGAAGCGGCGATTATAACGAGAGAGACGGGTCTCGGAATAAAGCGCAGGAGACTTAGGGTCAGAGAATTTTTCGATCAGCCAAATTACTCCCATGGGGATAAGAGCAACAACGAGGAGAAGCCCGCCAATAATAATGTCACAAAGACGCTTGATGATCTTGGCGCCACCAGCGAGCGGGGTGACGTTGACGAGGATGACTGGGATGCTGCCGATAAGCTCGAGGTCGCCCATCTGAGAAGAGAGAGCGGCGCTCGAAGGGACGAAATAATAGAGAAGATGGTGATTCGTAGCTTGCTGATAGACATACTCCGTACGTTTCTCATCGGTTTGGAAAATGACATCGGGGCGGGCTTTTTTGATGGCTTCTTTCAGGGAGGAGTACTGCTTGCGGCGCAGATCCTTCGGGATGTATTTTGCCCGAGCAACTACACCACAAAGGCGGAAGCCGGACTCGGGATAAGTCGCAATATAGTCGGCAAGAAATTCAGTATTGGGATTATTGCCGATGATGACGGCGCGAAGGGCGGTGCGATGATTCTTCTTCAGCGCGAGGGTGCGCGTCCAACGAACGGCGCCGCGGAAGAGACAAAGAAAGAGAAAACAAGCGAGTACCATATAGAGCGCCATGATGCGCACTGGAAAAAGGTCAACGTCGAAGAAAAAAGCGTAGGAGATAATAGCCATCATGCCGATCAAAGAGGCGAGAAAGAGGCGCCCAATCTCGGAAAGACGACCATGGCTCGCGAGGGCGGACTTCTTATAAAGACCAAGGGCAGCCATAATGATAATATAAATCGGTACGAGCCAGATCATAGAGAGGACAAACCGCCACGGATCAGAAGTGAAATAAAACGGGCGCTGGTCGAGATGAGTGCGCATAAGATAAGCGACAAAAAAAGACAAGACGATCGCAAAGGCGTCACCAAACATCAGAAAAACGCGAAACAGCAGCCCAAAATCTCTCTTCATAGAGATATTATAGCATAGAACGTATGGTATAATGGCAATATGAATAGAGGTAAGGTTTTAGTAACGGGTGGGGCGGGGTATATCGGATCACACACGGCGGTCGAGCTGATTCAAGACGGCTACGAGGTGGAAATTCTGGATAATTTATATAATAGCAAAATGAACGTACTCGATAAAATCGAGAAATTGACAGGGGCACGCCCGAAATTTTATCAAGTAGACCTGCTCGACCGGGAGGCGCTAGAGAAAGTATTTGATGAAAATCGCTACGAAGCGGTCTTACACTTCGCGGGGCTGAAAGCGGTCGGCGAGTCGGTCGAGAAACCTCTGAAATATTATCATAACAATCTCGGCGGAACGATTAATTTGCTCGAATGCATGAAAAAGGCGGGGGCGAAAAAGATAGTTTTTTCTTCGTCGGCGACGGTGTATGGGATACAAGATTCACCGAAATACGTCGAGACAATGCAAACGGGCGGACAAATTTCTAGCCCTTACGGCAAGACAAAATATATGATCGAGGAAATTCTGAAAGACGTTGTGGCGGCCGATCCAGAGTTTTGTGTCACTATTTTAAGATATTTCAATCCAATCGGCGCGCATGAATCTGGGCTGCTCGGCGAAGATCCGAATGATATTCCGAATAACTTGATGCCGATCGTGATGAAAGTGGCGACAGGAGAAATTGATAGACTAAATGTGTTCGGTGATGATTACGAAACACCGGACGGGAGCTGTATACGCGATTTTATTCACGTCGTAGATCTAGCAAAGGGTCATATCGCGGCGCTTAATAAGATAAACAAGGGTGTGCAAATTTATAACTTGGGAGCTGGGAAGGGCGTATCCGTATTTGAGATCGTGAAAGCTTTTTCTGACGTGGCAGGGTTTGACCTTCCCTACGTCGTAACGGAGCGGAGGGCAGGAGATTTGGCGGAGTTTTACGCCGATCCTTCCCTGGCGGAAAAAGAGTTGGGATGGAAGACGAAGCTAACCATCGAAGATGCGATGCGTGACACGTTGAATTATCTGAAGACAGAGGGGTTGAGGGTGAGAGAAGATACAACGGATTAGTCTCTAGCTTTGCGCTTCGTGTAGGTCTGCCAAGCAAATTTAAAAGCGGGCAGGCCTATTTCGAGTGAGCGCATGGCGAGTTTGTCACGACGAGTCGCGAGAGGATTGCGAAAAACATACGAACGATGTTTACGAAGATAGCGAGCAATACTCCGACGAAGACGAAAAAAGGATTTGCGATCGAACGGAGCAGAGGTTGATGTTTTTTCATCTCCGGAATGAAGTGTGGTATGGCTAGGAAGCGACTTTGGATCGACAGCAAGCATAAGGCGCAGAATACTAAAACGGGCGTGGACGCGGCGTTTTTTGACAAGGTTCTCTAATTCAGTACGCTCGGCAACGTCACGAGTCGCGGACCACGCGATTAAATCATCACACATTTTATCAGTTAGCTCGATCAAGTCGAGATTGCGCCTAGAGAAAGTGCTCCGACTTAAGGAATTAGTGGTTAGGTAATAGTTGTATTTCTGAGCTGGCGAAATAGCAACAGTTGGACATTGGAGTACGAGACGATAAGTCGTGCCAACATCCTCATAGAGCTTCCCTTCCGGAAAACGCGCATCTAAAAAGAGTTCACGTGCGTAAAGTTTTCCCCAAGCGGACATGGAAAAACCCCGTTCGCAAAGCATTTCGACAAGACAGGCGGTCGTGCTCATGAGAGCAGAATCTTCTAGATTTGGGGGAGGAGACGGCCAAGAAGTAGTCTTAGATACGGCAGCTCTAGCAAGGCGCTGGCGTTGTTCGAGATTTGGAAAAGTTTCTGAATTAGCGGAAAACTCAGCAAAGCCGCAGATGGAGAGTTTTGTCTCATACTGACGACAGAGGTCGACCAGGAGCTCGACGAGGTCGTTTGAGATAGAATCGTCGGAGTCTACAAAAGTTACAAAATCACCAGTAGCAAGATCGAGACCAGTATTACGAGCGCCAGAGAGACCTCGATTTTCTTGGTGAACGACACGAACGCGGGAGTCCTTTTTCTTAAAAACATCACAAAATTTACCGCTCATGTCCGTGGAACCATCGTCGACAAGGATAATTTCAAGATTTTGATAAGTTTGAGCGAGGACAGAGTTAACGCAGCGTTCAAGAAGCTTTGCGACATTGTAGACGGGGATGATGACGGAAACAAGAGGTAGATTGTCGTCTAGCTCCATAGTCCCTCATACGCTTTTGCTACTTCGTCCGGGTCGCCGTCAGCAGCAATCGAACCGTTCTCGATTAGAATAGCGCGATCGCAAAAACGGCGAACATTCTCCATCGAGTGGGTGACAAGGATGACAGTTTGGTTACCGTGAAGGCTAGCAAAATATTCGTTACACTTTTCTTGGAAGGCAGCATCACCAACAGCCAGAACCTCGTCGAGGATCAAAATATCACCGCGAGCACGAATCGCAATCGAAAAGGCGAGACGAACCTGCATGCCAGAAGAATAGTTTTTGAGTTTTGCATCCATGAAGGGTTCGAGTTCGGCAAATTTGACAATCTCGTCATACATTTCATCCATTTCTTTATTGGAAAAGCCAAGTAAGGCACCGTTAAGATAGACATTTTCACGACCAGTGAGCTCATAGTTAAAACCGACGCCAAGCTCGATAAACGGTACGATAGTTCCATTCACATCAATAGTTCCCTTCTCAGGCTGGTAGATCTGAGCAAGAAGTTTGAGAAGTGTTGATTTTCCGGAGCCATTGCGACCAACAATGCCGACAAATTCGCCTTGATGCACTTCAAAGCTAATGCCGCGTAGAACCCTCTGTTCAGTATAACCTTTGATGCCTTTGAGCCAATTAAAGATGGCCTGCTTAAGCCCTGAAGCACGCTCGGTCGGGAGGCGGAAAGATTTATGAAGATTGGAAACTTTAATGACGACTGGATTTTTTGTGGAGTTTTTCGCAGAGTTCTCCACTATTTTTGTTGAGTTTTGCACATTTTTTCCACATTTTGTATCACCTTTTTCCACATTTTTTTTGGTTTTATCCACAGGTTTTGCACATATTTTTCCACCGGTTTTTCCACAGGATTTGCCGAGTTTCGACATGACTAGACCTCCTCCGCAAAACGACGAGAGCGATGCTGGAAAAATAGGGCGGCGAGAGCAAGCGTTAAAATCACAATCAAAAATGGCACGAGGCGAGCGGGACCAGAGACGAGCTGCCACATCGTCATAGTCTCGTGAGTGATAAGACAATAGCGCACATCCTGGATAACCTGAGCAATTGGATTAAGCGTGATAACCTTTGCAGCGACCATACCGAAAGAGCCAGCGGAATTAACCACCATGGTTAATGGGTAGATGATCGGAACTGCATAGAAAAGAGCCTGGACGAGCACGTCCCAGATTGAGGTAATATCACGGTATTTAACGTTGATCGCTCCGAGCAAAAAAGAAATACCGAGAGAGAAGGCATAAAGTTCAAGAATTAGTGGAAAGACGAGCAACCACGACCAAGTCGGCATGACGCCATTGATAAGAGCAAAAATAACAACAACGCAAAGGTTGATTGCGAGATTGATCAGAGCAGTGGCCGTGGCGGAGACAACAACGATGTATTTCGGGAAGTTGATCTTACGCAGGAGCTCCCCGCGAGCGACAATTGAGTTAATTCCCTGTCCAGTACATTCGGTGAAGAAATTCCAAAGAACCGTGCCGGTTAAAAGATAGACGGGGTAATGCGGGATGTCGCTGCCAAAGTTCAGGAGTTTCGCAAAAACAACGTAGAGGATTGCAAACATCAACAACGGGCGCAGAATTGCCCAAAAATAGCCCAATACTGAACCTTGGTAGCGCAGTTTAAAGTCGGTTTTGACTAGCTCGCCAAGCAAGACGCGATTCTTGCGGCTGAACATGGATGAAACTCCCATAATCTGTTTTTATTTTATCACAGCGCGACGAGAAAAGCAAATGCGTTTGACAACGGATGTGCTATAATTTGTACATGATGAAGTTTTCTTTCATAATTACTGTACACGATGAGGGGAAAATGGCGGATTCGACAATAAAATCGGTCATGCGAGCGGTTGCGTTTTGGCGTAAGCATAGCTCTGGAGATGATTACGAATTGATTATACATATCGACGATGGTTCAAGAGAGACCAATGATTATTTTGCTCAGTACAGGACCGCTCAACATTTTCGTGTGCTAGAAAATCGTTTTGGGGATGTCGGTTTGGCAAGAAATTATGCAGCAAAGGAAGCAAAAGGTGAGTTTATATTCTTTGTTGATGGAGATGATCTGGTGTCGGAAAACTACATAGTTGGCTCTCTTGCCATCTTAGAACAGGAGCAGAATGATATAGTAGTTTGTCCAGAATATTGTATTGGATTTAGCGATGACGGCAAAAATGGTTCAGTCCTCAGAATGGCGAATTCAAAATCCAAAGAACTTGATGCATACATGCTTTTTAGTGTCAATCTGTGGATTATGGCGATTGCTGGACGGCGAAAAATTTTTCTAGAACATCCATACATCGAAACGCGCGACGGCTATGGACATGAAGACTACGCATTAAATATAGAATTGGCCGCGGCAAATATACCGCATCGAATTGCGTCAGGAACAGTATATTTTTATAGACAAAAACGACAGTCGAGACGGACAATGAATATTGCAAAAAGGCATACTCAGCCATACAGTGGCTTGTTTGACTATAAGCTCTGGAAAAAATTCGATCATACAATGGAGTCTTCTATACAAAAAACATCCCAATCATCTATTGGTAGACTCAAGAAACTATATGAAAACGTCCAAAATAATATTTTTACAAGGATGCTTCTTGCGCCAGTAGCCGAAGTGGCAAAATACACCATGAGTAATAGAATCCTTAGGCAAGAATTGCCAGTAGAGGTCAAACAAGAATGGAGAAAGATTGAAAAGATTGAGCCAAAAGTTGCGCGCTCAAGAAAAAAAATTAATGCGATGGGGGCCAAAGGCGTAAATCCATATTGCCCTGCGAGTGATGCTTACCTTAGAATATGCAAGGAATTCGCTCCTGGATTGAAAATTGATTTTGCTGAGTACGCCCATGGCTTGACTGCCGAACAGCGAGATTTGCTTTACTCGAGACTGATGATACAACTTGGGACAGATTTCGATTCTGAAAAAAGTGCATATAAGGAAGTTTGGCTAGCGCAGCACGGATCACTAGCTGAGAAGCTAGGTATTGTGCGCTAAACGATATCCTTTCTAACTTGGTCAAGAAAATATTTCCAGGTGTGGCGCATATCGACAAGTTTTTTGGCCTTGGCAGCTTTCTTCAGAGCGGCAGGATAATCGTTGTATATTAACTCAAGTGTTTTAACATAATTCTTGACATCCTCCATATCGACTAGGAAACCCGTCTCTTGATTGACGATGTCAGAGACTCCGCCGACATTGCTCGCAACAATCGGGAGCCCACTCGCGGCGATTTCGAGGAGAATGTTAGGAAGACCGTCTGTTTGAGATGTATATAGAAAAGCATCGTATCGCGAAAGATCAAGACTTTCTATTCCGTTATATGTACCCTTGTAGGTGGCGACGTCAGCAACACTTTTGAAATAATTTTCGTTATAAGGTTTTTGGCATCGCCCATAAATATCGATAGTATACTTGGTTGAGTCAAGATGCTTCGCGATCTTTTTGAGAAGATCTGGACGCTTTTGCGGACTAACTCGACTTGCCCAGAGTATGCGTAGTGGTCGTTTTTGGCTGAGCGGCCTTCGATCGTGGTGTTGTGATGGTGTAAGAATTGGCTGGTAATGAACAGTAACCTTATCTTCACTAAAGCCACATATATCAATCATCTCGCGGGCAATCACAGAATTATCGGTCAGGATTTTGGTTACGGCTGGGTAAATATCACGGATCCACGGATCCAAGAAGCCAACTTTAAGTTGTGGGTTTTTGTTGAATTCATACATAAATTGGGAAATGTAAACTTTGTAGCCATTATCACGTAAAAGCGAAAGATGGTCACGAGCCCAAAGGAATGCTTGCTCATTATGGACAATATGTAGCCGTTTAACTTTCGTCTGAGTAATGAAACGCGAGAGCATAAAATCAATTTCAAACCAGCTTTTGCCCTGTGTAAGACTATAGAAGTCAACAAAATCAACGTTGTCTGGGATGTGATAGGGATGGCCTGAAGGGAGAGCAGCGAGAACAACGATATGCCAATCTGGATGCAATTCAGCAAACGCATTAATATAATTGACAAGAACTTTTTCGGTACCCCCTACAGAAAGCCGCGGCGGCAAGAAGAGATAGTCTGGGTCTTTACGAATCTGTGAGATTAGCCGGCAGTACAAAACAGTTTGATCATTGAAATCAGAATCGTAAGTCCAAAGATGACTGAGTTTGAGCGGGTCAGGCCAGGCTTCACCATCTAGTTGGTTGGCAGCAATCCAAGCTCGCTGAATATATTCTGGAAGACCTTTAAAGGTCTTTTGACCATGCTTACGGTTCTGATAGTTAAAACCACGTTGAGCAAACGAACCAACATGAGGAATAGCTGTCACCGCTTTCCGACTAATTTTCGCAATAGGACCGGACAGTCGGGCAATACGTCTCGGTGTAGTATTTGGGCATTTTATCGTTGTTTTTTTACTATCAATATACTGAGTTAGTTTCTTAATATTGGGCGTAGAAAACATCTCCGAGTAGGAAGTGACGACTTTATCAGTACTGTGAGTATTATAGACAGAGTTAGCGTGTACGCGATAGAATCTAACACTAGACGGTACAACTTTATGTATGATCCCAGCATAGCGCGTATCCATATTAAACACCCAATCTTCATAGCCGAAACCGCGTTTGGCCTCTTTGTAGGGAAATTTCGTTAGTACTTCACGTGATGACATGACGCCGGCGTCCCAACGGTTGCGGGTGAAGAGATTAAGCATGTCCTCTTCGAGACTCCGAGAATCGCTCATATACCACACACGAGGGCTCTCTTCTTTGCCAAAGGAGACGTTTGCATTGACATGAAGAATTAGTGGCCTAGAAGATTTTTCAAGTATACGATAACCGTCTATGAGCCAATTATCTGAAATAATGTCGTCTCCATCAAGTATAGCAACGTAGCGACCGCGGGCCTGTTGGACGCAGAAATTTCGCGAATCAGACGGATTGCCGAAATTGTTTTGAAAAATTCGGAAGTTATGGCTATCACTGTAGCGGGAAAGGTAGTTTAGCGTATCGGAATCAGCATTGTCGGCATGGAGGATGACTTCATAGGCAATTCCCTGTTCTTGAAGTGGCTTAGCTAGCTCAAAAAGGTTACAAAGGGTCTTGTGAGCAATGATGCCCTCTTGATGAAATGTAATGATGATGGAAATTATAGGTGACATAATAAATACCAGTGCCTACTTAAAATCTTCTCGAACAACTTTCTTAAAGGCCGTCCAAGAATGTCGTTTCTGGATCAGTTCTTTAGAACGGGCACACACTTCATCTAATTGTTCTGGGTGTTGCCGTATATATTTAATTTTATCAATATATGAATCTTCATCATTAGCATCCTTGATTACGAATCCGGTCTCATCGTTATGCACAAAGTCTTCAATACCGCCAGCAGCACTCGCCAAGATCGGTAAACCAGCTGCCGATGCCTCTAGTAGAACATTTGGAATTCCGTCTATACGTGATGTGTACAGAAACAGGTCGTACATTGACGTATTTATTGACGAAAAGTCATCATATTGTCCTAAATAGCTCATTGTCTCTGGGGAACTTTTTATGGAAGCACCCTGATAGCTTTTATCGATTTTGCCATACGCGTCAATATGGGCAATACTCGGTTCAAGCTTTTTCGCAATGCGTACTAGCAACTCTGGGTTTTTCTGTTCCGCTATGCGACTGGCCCAGAGGATTCTAAGTTTTTTCGGTGAAGACGTTCGTTGTGTCGCTTGAGGTATATTATCTGAAGAATCTACTGGTTGATAATGAACTTTTATTTTTGATTTGTCAAATGCGTTAAGTTCGACTAGTCGTTGAGCTGAAACTTGGTTGTCTGTATATATTTTTTCGATGAGTGGATATATACGAATCGCATACGGGTCTGCGTAGTCAAAAAGTCCTTCCCCATTTGTCCCAGGAATAATATCGTGACAAAATAGAGAGAGATACACTTTAAGCTCGTGCTCTACTAATTTAGCGTGGCTCTCTATCCATCGATACGCGAAGAGAGAGTTGACAATATGTATTTTTTTTGTTTTAAGCTGCACGATGAGCCTTGTAAACAATTGCTGCCGTTCTGCATCTGTCAAGTTGTGTTGAGTGGTGTTGCCAAAATCAATTAAAAACGCATTTTCTGGCAATTTGGATTTCCAAGTATTGTTGGCCGGTAAAGTTGTTATAACGGCTATTTTCCACTCTGGGCGTATCTCATGTAATGCTTTTAGATAGTTGAGTATTACTTTTTCAGAACCACCAGGCAGCATATATGATGTAACAAAAACGTAGTCAGGATAGCTTAAAATCTGTTGACATATTTTTTTATAAGCTGAACTGATATGTAGGCTAAAGTTTGGTCGATAGAAGTCCGTCCTTTTTAGGCGTGCGTTTGACGGATAGATGCCGGTCTCTATTTGTGATACCTTTTTCCATTCGTCTATGATCGACTGAGGTAACTCATCATTATACGCTGTTCCAATTACCTTCTTACCAGTGATTTTTTTCGCGATATTAGCAAATGGCGTAATAAATGCGTTTATCGCTTTATTGTCTCGTGCGCGTATATAAGACTTTTTGAATCTTTCCTTAATAGATGGCTGCGCTTCTTGGGCTAGCAGCTTTGAGTCATCTATATTTTGCCAATAGCTAAACGAAAATAATTCGTTAAATGGTTGAGTCACGTTGTTGGCGTCATTTTCTCTCATTAATGATACATTTTTTTGACGGTAAAAGTTGGTCGTATTCTTGGCTAAAACATGTTTAACACCATGACTTGTTAAGTCAATATTTAGGATATAGTCTTCGTGGCCGTAGCCATTGGCGGTTGGTGAGTATGGGTATTTCACAAATGTGCTACGTTTTGCTCCGCATGATGATGGCCATTGATTGTGTGCGAATAGCAAAATAGCCATTTCATCATGTGAACACTCTGGCAACGTGTGCCATACAAGGTAGCGATCATCCCAAAACGAGATACTATATTCTGGGTGGACAACGATTTCGTCGTTGCTCATTTTCAGCGTATTAAGCATTGAAGATATATAATTTGACGCAATAAGATCATCTGCGTCAGTAAAAATAATATATTCTCCACGCGCTTGCGAGACGGCAAAATTGCGGGATTTTCCCAAATCGCCAAAATGATTAAGAAAGATACGAAAACGCGGGTCTGTTTTATAGCGATTAAAGTATGCTATTGTATCTGGTGTGCCATTATCGATATGTACTACAATCTCATACTCATCATTAATATGTTCTAATGCGCGAAATACACTTAAAATCGTTTTATGCGCAAGGATCCCCTCATTGTGTGCAGTAATTATAAATGATAAAATCATGTACATTGTCTCCTATATTATCTGTTAATACCAACATATCAATAGCGTATCGTCCTGAAATTGAATTTGTTCTAGACTGAATGACTGCCAATCATGTCGATCGCAGTATTCTCGCCACGCAGATGGTGCCTCCTTACGCGCAAAACTTCTTCCGGCGTAATAGTTGATGATTGATACGTCTGACCAAACTTCACTGAATGCGCTGGCGTTGATATTTCCCTCTGAAAAGAAGGCGGGGTAAGAATATGTTGGTCGTTCATCCTTAGATGGTGCTATTTTGGATATTTGAGTTTTATGCGACACTTCGTATTCGTTAATTACTAAGTTAATTTGTTCTGCTCGTAATCGATCGATCTCATTAGTACTGTAATGGTGCAGGATGATGCGATAGAAGCCAAACATTTGAAATACTAGATAAATAGCAATAATAGACAGTGCGCCTATGGTGAAAAGATTGTAGCGTCTCGCTTTATCTGGCACATATGCTGATGTGATTCCGAGCGTTATTCCAGGCAATGCAGCAAACACGTATGTCGACCTGGCAACTACCCATATAGATTCTGTTGCCTGAACAATTTGTGGAACTAGGGCAGCCAGCATTGCAACTACGGTAAGATATAAAATACTCATTACCATTAAAGTGCATTTTTTGTATCGAGATTTTGCAGAATCTTGTAGCATAGGGGCTCTACATATTGATATGATGGCTATAAGTATAATGAGCGCAATCCCCCCCCAGAATATGTACCACGGCATAATATTAAATACTTTCAACATGCGCGTCGCGCCAATAACTATTTTTTCGAGTGAATCTATAATAGCAATCGATCCGTTAATCCGGCCACTACCTACTATTGGCTCAACAATACAAACCGTTACAGATAAATTCAATATTGGTCCTATGCAGTATACCAATAGGCTAGTTACCGTGTTAGTAATAAACTCTTTGGTGTTCTTCGATATCAGTACCGTGGTTAGTGCGGCTAACACTATAAACATTCCCACTACGCCTTGATAACAAAATGTGGCGAAAATTGCCGATATCATTGAATATGCAAGATTTCTTTTCTGGTGGTTTCTGAGATAATTATAATAAAAGTGTGCAGCGATAACACAGGATAATATACCGAGTGCCATAATTCCTTTTTCAACAAAGAGAAATAATTCTACTGCAAATGGGTTGATAATAATAAGAATTGGTATAAAAAAACGAATTTTCTTGTTACATTTCGGAATAATCTTAGCTAGGATGTTTCCTAGCATTGATAGCGCTATGGTTATCGCAATAATTGCTAAGATATAACTAAGGAGACATACGATACGGATATCCAGGCTAAATAGTTTAGATAAGCAGTAAAGGATTGCAGTGATAAATCTACCACCTTGTAGGAAGTTGCTTATAATATCCGACGAAGGCAGTATTGCATCTGCGTATGTATCGGTGGCAAAATTGGGCTTTATAAATGCCCCAAAGAATACTAATGTGATCAAAAAATAGTAGATTAAATTTTGATTTAATAGTCGTTTGAAGAATGGCTCAAAAAAGTTTCTAAATTTAGTAACGACCTCTTTCATATATTTAGTATTGTAACATACTAAACATATAATGACTACTTACTCTTTGTAAATTTCCATTTCTGGTTTAACCCACCGTTATTGATCCAGACATGAATGTTGGTGCCGTTTGATGTGCTACCACCTGGGACATCTATAACACTGGAAAAATCACAAGCTGAAAGAATTTGAAAATCATTGTTATCACTTGGTATGATTTTCCATCGTTGAGCACACGTGCCATTACGTGCCCACAGTTGCACATTTTGACCGTTTTTTGCTACGGCAGAGTATAGATCAAGAGACTTATTGGAAACTGGATTTATTATAGTGTAATCATCGGTATCATGGTTATAGCTGATTCTCCATATTTGATTGGCACCACCATTACTTTCCCAGAGCTGAACATTAGCTCCATCCTCTTTGGAACCGTTATTTATATCGAGAACTAAATTGCTAGCTATTTCTGGCGTGATAACATAATCACCATTAGTGACAGGTTGTATGATCTTTGTAAATTTCCATTTCTGGTTTAACCCACCGTTATTGATCCAGACATGAAT
>CAYXZG010000002.1:0-28661 GCA_964469535.1 uncultured Candidatus Saccharibacteria bacterium | reverse complement strand
CCCAGAGCTGAACATTAGCTCCATCCTCTTTGGAACCGTTATTTATATCGAGAACCTTTTCTTGATCGTTTATGATTGATGATATACGGTAGTTACCGTCTTCGAGGATATCCCCTAAGTATAAATGCCATTTTTGGTTGTCGCCACTGTTTGTAGTCCAAGTTTGTATATTGGATCCTGTTCTGTTTTCCCCATTATTGATATCCAGCACACTGCCCGTGCTGCAAGAAGATTCCAAGGTAAAGCTTTGGTCATTAGTACGATAAAATTTCCATAAAGAATTACATCTGTCTCGTGAGCCATTCGCTACGACGTTAATACCGTCAGCACTGGACGAGGCAGTTGTGGACAAGTATTTATTTGTACTCATATTCTTAATGTAATAAGTTCCAAGCTTACTCCGCTGAACCGTCCAAAACTGAGATTTGTCTTTTTGGTTTTTGATGCCTAATTGAGCATTGTTGTTGCTTTGTGTCATGACTTTGTCTGTCGATAGTGCCGACTCGAAAATATAGGTTCCATCTGGAATATATACTGCTTCACCTTTGACTTCTGGGCGCGCTTGAGTACTACCAAACCATTGCGTGAAATAGAGGTAAAAATTGCGGTTGCCGTAGGCGGAGCAGGCATCGCCCGTGCCGTAGCCGGCGGCGAGGGCGGCGGCATTAGGCTGGTACGGAGTGTAGCGATACAGGGCGGCAGTGGCGCGGTTCTCAATATAAACCTCGGAGCGACCACAGCTTGCGGAGGGGTTATAGGCGACATAGACACCTTTTTTCTTTTCTGGATAGAGGGAGTAGCCATGATCCAAGGTGTAGCGGAAAAGTTCGGCGGCGCGGTTAATCTGGTTCTTGAAGCCAAAATATTTTGAGTCGCAGGCGGCCGTATCAGGACATCCATAACCGGTCGCGATACGGTACTGCCCACTGTGCGGATAGGGGTCACTAATCAAACCCTGTTCTTTCTCGAGAAGAACAAGCAGGACCTGCGGGTTGATCTTATATTCTTGCGCGGCGGCGTAGATGATTTCGGCGGCAGTCTGACCGGTACCAACCGTCAGGCCATCACCAAAACGCTCTTCGGAAAGACAGACAAAATGACCATCCTGAGCGCCGCCCGTCCAGTACCACTTGACAGTCGGATAAGTTGCGCTCATGTCTAAATACGCCTGGTAATCGTGATTATTACACGAGTTCTTCTCAGTCAGAAAACGCTGGATATCGCTGACGCTCATCGAGTTGTAATTTGACATGACGGCGTCGCTGATAATATTCCCAGGATTAAAGCCGGCGGTAGAAACGGCAAGAGAGCTATCGCTATCACGAGTAGCAAAGAAGGAGAAGGAAGCGGTCACAAAGAAGGCGAAAAGCACGAAGATAAGCGTGCGATAATGATAAAATTCGGTTTTGAGACGATCGAAAGATAATTTCATGTGGTAATTCCCTGTTTATATTTTATGTTAGATTTCTATTTCGTCGGAGATGTGACCGGTTTTGCCATCGCCGGAAACCGCAATGTCAATAATGTATGAACCCGGGCTAAGGTCAGAAACGAGGAACTCGAACGGACCACAAACCGAAGAAGTGACATCAGGCAGGGCGGCAAGCGTGGAGCTCGCGGCGGCTTCGCCGGATTGATAGAGAGTGAGAGTACAACTGCCTTCGGACTGAAGGTATTGACTAATACTGGCGACGATAGTCAACACGCCTTCGTCAACTGATTTGACGGCGACGTAACCGGAGAGTTCGTTTTCGTCGTTCGGATCGCCGCCTTCGTATTGTAAAATATCCTTGTCGGAAGGAGTCTCGGGGGTGGAAGGCTGATCTGCGGAAGGGCGCTCGGGCTGAGAGGGGGCGGGAGAGCTGGGCTGCGAAGAGGACTCGGATTGAGAGGATTGACTGCTACGACTAAGGTTGAGAATAATAATCGTCAAGACGGCGACGACAATCATGACACATAAGACGCCGATGATAATGACCGGGCGCCGGTATACTGGGACACGATGAGAGTTGGTTTTTGTTTTCGTCATGACTTTTCTCCTAGTTTCAGTATAGCAAGGAGAAGGATGGGGGTCAAGCTTCCGCTACGGAAGAAGGGACTGGTTCGAGTTCAATACCTAGAATGTCGGCAGCACGACGCAGAACGGCGGCCTCGTCAGGGGAAGCCGAGGTAATAGCGCGGTTAAAGAGAGCTGTCGTCTCTGGGAAAGACAAATCGATCACTTCAAGAGAGCGAGCAGCACCCGGAGTTTTTTTCAATGCGCCTTTCGCTACGAGATTGTCGATATGCTCAGCAACCGCTGAAACAGAAGACAATCCGAGAGCAGTCATAATCTCGCGATAAGAAGGAGACTCACCCTGGCGGGCAGTAAAATCGCTAATAAATTCAATTATAAGCGCTTGTTTTTTGGTTAATTTCGCTTTCATGTGTTATAATAAATTATAACATGGTCGTTATTTTTGGGTAAGGGATTCTCCTTAGATGCGACCAGAAAAATAAAAGGATAGAGTGTAAAAGATGGGTAAAACAACGATTGATGGGTTAGCGGTGCGATCTTCAAAAAAGACGCCGCGGTCAAATACTTCGCGCCAAAACAGAACGCCGAGGAAGTCGTTGGATATGACCACGAATCCTAGAAAAGCCGTACCAACAAAAACACAGAATCAGACTCAGAGACCAGTACCGTCCGAACGGAGAAAACCAGCGGTGTGCGATGATGATTTCTTGGGGACGGTGGATAGCTTTAGTTTCGACGAGTTTTCCAATGAGCCAGAAGAGAGCGATTACGAAGCTGCGGAACGAGAGACACTGGGAAGCGACACGGGGGCGGATTGGTCGGAGTTGCTCGGAGAACTAAGTTCGGCGAAGCGGACAGATACAGACGATTTTAATGAAGCAACGGGTGCGGACTGGTTAGCGGATTGGGGTGGAGAAGCGGATGATAAGGAAGAATTAGAACCAGAGCCAAGAAAAACTCATTGCGAAAAGAAGCAAAAGAGATTTCCGAAGGTACGCTTTGCGATTTGTCTAGTATTATTACTACTATTAGCAGGGGGAGGGGTCGTGTATTTTTGGGGGGACGCGTTAATCGCAAGACTAACCGGCGGAAATTCAGGATTGATCGACGCAATTCAGTCAATGATTTCTAATGAGGTTCCCTTCGAGACGGACGAGAATGGACGTACTAATGTACTGATTTTCGGGACGGAGGGATATAACATGAACGGCGAAACGGCATACGGCGAGCATGACGGAGCACAACTGACAGATTCGATTATGGTGGCGAGTTTTGACCAAGAGACAAATGACGTCGCCCTGATTAGCATACCGCGAGACTTAAAAGTAACGATGGCATGTTCGGCGGGAAAGATTAATGAAGTCTTCTGGTGTCATAACCAAGATGGTAATGACGAAAATGCCGGGGCGAAGGCTCTAATGTCGCAGATCGAGCAAGTGCTCGGGATTGATTTTCAGTATTATGCGCATGTTAACTGGGGGTCGCTCGTCAGTATCGTCGACACGATCGGCGGGGTCACGGTGACGCTGGATGAAGATATTGCCGACTATAGCTATACCGGTATGGTCGTACAAGCGGGTGTACCAACAGAGATGAATGGCGAACAGGCACTAGGACTCGCACGGGCAAGGCACGGGACAATGGGCGGAGATTTTACGCGCGGCAATACACAACAAAAAATCGTAGCGGCAATTGCGCAAAAGTTAGTTAGCAACGGTGTCGGGATTACGGATGGGCTGAATTTGCTGAACATTCTCGGTGATAATTTGAGGACGAATTTTTCGACAGACAACATTAAAGCCGGGATTCGCCTATTGACAAACGTAGACATGTCGAAGATTCGAAGTGTTTCCCTGGTGGACTATCAAAATGGGGTTTATTATCTGACAACGACAACAATTAATGATATATCTTACGTCATACCGGCGGCGGGCGAACGGGATTATACGCAGATACAGCAATTGGTCGCCGAATCACTAGATAACAATCCGGTCGTGCAGGAGCATGCCAAATTAGCAGTATACAACGCTACGGGATTAGTCGGGATCGCGAGCGGCGAAAAAGAGCGATTAGAAAACGATAAATTCGCGGTGACTGAAGTAGGAAATGCGGAGCCGGAAGATTGCTATGAACAATACTGTCTCTACGCTCTAAATCCGGAAATGGGCGCAACTAAGGCTGCGCTAGAGACGAGATATGGGGTAACGGCGCGCTCGATGGAGGAGCTACCGGGAGATATTTGGCCGAATGATGCAGATTTTATTGTTGTGGTTGGAGAGAAAGAAGAGACAGTATAGAGTTTCCATTACACCGAAGGATTACATTCACAATGTTTGGAAATTGAGCCTTCTTTATTCTCTCTACACGGATGAACCCATTTTACTTCCATGGTTTCTATTTTGCCTTATACTTTTATGAACTCACTCCGACGCCCGTCTTTACGGGGTCGTCGTTCTTCGCATTGAGCTTCAATGCTCTTTTAGTCCATCCACTAAAGCTAGTAAAAGAAGTCTAAGCAAGTTCCAAAATCGTGTACATAAACTTCTTCGCGGCAATGGAAAGTCTGTGGTGGGGCTCTTCGCTGCCTCGTGGAAGTTCTAACCCGTAAGTAGGCAAAATATCTATCATATATATCTACCTACTAGAGGATACTATACTACTGAGTGAGGCAGCGAAGGGAGGGCTAGTTGACATGTGACGGTACATATCTCAAGCAGCGAGTGGTGAAGGCACTAATACGCTGAGAGTTTTGTCCTGCTGGAACAATGAAGAAACCGTCAGTGCCTATAGAACTCGTATATCTTGAGTCAGTATTAGGCGTACTAGACCATAACGAGAAGCGTGCGCTAACCTGATTTATTCCCCCATTAAGGCTATAGTATCCGGCATATGGCAAATAGAATGGTCGTAAACGAATATTATAATTAGTATCAGCATTTGTCCAGTGTGGGTATCCATAGCCACTATAGCTTTCCCAGTTGATAATCTCCCAACCATAGCTATCTAACCATTTATAGAATGACTTGTCAGCTAAAGCAGCTTTACTATTCTCATCAAGTGGCGCTCTTGGTAGTTGCCAGTGCTTAGGGTAGATGAGATGAATTGACACTGAGGCTAATCGGAAAGTTTTTCGATGATGAGTTGGCGGTCGCGTCCTTCCCCTTCGGAGTGGGTAGAGATATCGGAGTAATCTTGGGCGACTTTGTGGACGACGCGGCGGTCGGCGGCGTTGAGGTTGAGGCGCTTCGAGTAACCAGTGGCGCGGACTTCTCGGATCCAGTCTTCGGCTTGCTCGGCGATACGCTCAGCGCGTTGGCGTTTATAGTCGGCAACATCAACGTTCACGCGAACAAGTTCAGCTTCATGGCTAGAAAGGGCCATAGAGACGATATGTTGTAAAGCACGAAGATTATTAGCTTCGCGTCCAATCAGAAGGGAGTTCATCGAGGTCGAAGGGATAGAAAGTTGAATGACCTCATCGTCGACCGTAGAGTCGACTGCAACATTGATACCAAAAAACGACAAGAGGTCCTCGAGGTATTTGGTGGCGAAGCGGATTGATTCGTCTTTATTCATGGTTATGAACTCCTTTTTTTCTTATGAGTTTTACGACTCTTGGCGGAAATATGGGTAACTTTAACGCCAGGCTTAGAAGGATCGTAAGATTTGGCGGAGTTTTTGTTTTTAACCCAGCGGTCAGAAGTCGAGTCGGAGATAATTTCTCCTTCCTCCATATGCTTGAGGTCGCGCAGGATTTTTTTGTCGGCAGAAATCTCCATAGCTTCTTCGTTTTTATTAAAAACGTATTTTTGCTGGACAGCGGTCATGAGATTGCTGATAAGGTAATAGAAGACGAGAGCGCCAGGCAGATTGATCATGACGAGGAGCATCATGATCGGCATAGTCATAGACATTTGCCTAGTCATGACTTGGTTCAGGTCGGCTTGATCCGGCTCTTTACCGTCCGCGGCTTCCTTCATGAGCTGGCGGAAGGTGCGAGAATTCTGAGATTTTTTCGAAGGAAGTTGCTGGCGCGAAAGCCAAAATTGAGAGAAGGCGGCAGCTAAAGCAAAAACAAGCATGATCAAGGCACTGACCGAGGTGAAACCTGGTTTCGGGTCAAGATCGACGATGCCAAAAAGTTTAGTGTGAAAATCATAGGATACTTTCTCAATAGCGGAGACGCGCTCAGAAATTTCTTCGGGAGTGCCACCAGCATTTTGGGCGCTTTGGACGGACTGGAGATATTCGAGATAAGGCTGCTGAAGCTTAATAACTTCATCAATACGATCAATTTGGCGGATCGGGGCATAGACACGATGTTCAAGATTATCACTGAGATTAGGCAGAACCATGACGCGAACAGCGGTATAGAGCGCAATAAAGATCGGCAGCTGGATAAAAAGTGTCAACATTGAACGAAACGGTTTGATATTGTTGCGTTTATAAAGGTCCATCATCTGGAGAGACTCAAGTTGGCGATTGCCATTACAATTCTTTTTAATCTCGGCGAGTTCGGGTTGGATTTTGCGCATGAGGCGGGTCTGATGGAGTTGACGTTTCATCAGAGGCCAAAGACAAATCTTCACGAGGACTGTAAAGAGGATGATAGCAAGACCAAAATCGCCCACAAAACCATAGATAACAAAAAGCACGTTCGTGATTGGCCGCACGATCAGCATGTCAATTAACTCAAACATATATCTATTATAGCATACCTAAGGGGACAGTGCTAGAGGTGTTTCCGGGAACGACGAGCGTTATAGTCGGCAAGAGCTTGCTCAGAGCGAGAGACGAAGTTTGCATCGTCAAGAGTACGCGAAAGGAGGTCGTGAATCGTAGAACGCACCTCGGTAAAGGGGAGTGTGAGGAAGGAGCGACTATGAACGATAAGCAGGCAGTCGATCGGATAGGAATAGTTTGGTAGTTCGAGACGGAGAGCTTCGTAAATACGGCGGCGGATCCGGTTGCGGCCGACGGCGGATTTGAGGACTTTTTTTGAGATAACGACGCCGAAGCGCTGATAGGCCAGGTGGTTGGCAAGATAAGTCATGGCGAGGAGCGGCGTGCGGACGGTCTTCCCTTTCTGGCGTACAAAATTGACTCCACCGCGGGAGTGAAAGCGATATTTTTTGGCTAACATGGATTATATTGTAGCATAAAAATACCCCTGATGGGGTATTTTGCTGATTTAGACGGTTAAACGGGCGCGGCCCTTAATGCGGCGGCGTTTGAGGACTTTTTGACCGTTCTTAGAGCTGTTGCGTTTCATAAAGCCATGTTCGACTTTGCGTTGGCGTTTGTGTGGTTGGTAGGTCCTTTTCGGCATAATGATTATTCTTTCGCTTTAATTATTATCAAATACTTGTCCTAGTATACACCAGTTTTCCACTTTTTTCAAGAAGTTTTCCACATGTTAGATTAGAGGTTTGGCGGAAGTTGTGGAAAAGTGACCCCTATACTCGGGGGATGTATATTAGAACATGGAGGATGAGGGGTAAAAACTGTGGAAAAGTCGGACGAAGTTTGGTATAATGAAGGTAATAGGAAGGAGGTCACGAGGGGTCTATGTTTGATGTGTGGAAAAATATTCTAGCTGAAGTCGAACAAGCAATTCCGCGTGAGCAGTTCTCGACTTGGTTTACTGGCACAGAGTTGATTTCTGTGGCGAATAAAACGGCGATGATCGGGGCGCCGAATGTTTTTAAGTTGAAACAATTACAGTCGAAATATTCTGAAATTATCAAGGCAGCGTTCGCACATAGTAATATAGAGGTGACACAATTAGAGTATCAGGTGTTAACGCAAGAAAAAGCGAAGCACCGGGTAGCGGAGAGACCAATGGTGGAGCGGCCACAGAGTTTTATAAACGTCGCGCGAGCATCGTCGGTGGCGAATGGTTCCCTGCAAACAGGGCTAAATTCGCGCTATACATTGGCGAATTTTGTGATCGGGACGAACAACGACTTGGCGGTGAGTGTCGCGAATAACGTAATCGAAAATCCAGGCAAGCGATATAATCCATTCTTTCTCTACGGTGGGCCGGGCTTAGGAAAAACACATTTAGTGCAAGCGATTGGGAACGAGATCATTAAACGTGACCCGCAAATGCGCGTGCTCTATACGCCGATTTCGAGTTTTTATTCGGATTTCATTAAATCTTTACAAAACAAGAAAAGTGACGAGTTCCGACAGAGGTTCCGGAAGCTAGACGTTCTCATTATTGACGATTTTCAGATGATCATGGGAAAGGATGCGTCGCAGGCAGAATTTTTCGATATTTTTAATGACTTAACGCAACAAGATAAACAGATTATCGTAACTTCGGATCGGTTGCCGGATCAGATTAAATCGGTAGACGAAAGGTTGGCGTCGCGGCTTTCGCAATCGGGTGAATATGATTTACAGATGCCGCAATTTGAAGACCGATGTGCGATTCTTAGGTCGATGTCCGACTTCAGGGGGGCAGAAATTGAAGATGCAGCGATTGAATATATCGCGGAAAACGTCAAGACAAATATCCGAGCGCTAGAGGGAGAGCTGAATCATATCTTGGCGGTGGCGGATTTCAAGGGGATGACGCCACTCGAAGTAATTAATGAAGGATATATAAATACAGCAAACGTTGCACGAACTAAATCAGTGGCTCCGAAACAGGTAGTCGAGAAAGTGGCAAAGTTTTATCAACTAAGCGTAAAAGAGATGTGCGGGAAAAGTAGAGTGGCGCATATCAAAAACGCTCGACAGGTGGCAATGTATATTCTCTCGAAAGATCTTGGTATGAGTACACCAAAAATCGCGATGGAGGTGGGCGTAAAAGACCACACGACCGTTATGCACGGGATTAAGAAAATCGATAAGGATCTGAAGTTGAACTTTAGTTTGCGGGACGAAGTGGCAGCAATCAAGGAGAAAATTTATGGCTAAATTGACCCAGTTGTGGAAAACATGTGGAAAAAACTGGGGGAAAGTTTGTGGGAAAGGTGCGAAAAAGTTTTGCGGGGAGTGTGGAAAAGAAAGTTTTACACAGAAAACGGTGGCCAAGTGGGAGATTTCCACTTTGGAGTGGAAAAGTTTTACAAGGATATTTGCACAAGATTTTACAGAGGTAGAGGTATGGTTTTACACAGTTTCCACAGGCCTTACTATAACTACTACTAATTATTTTAATTAAGGAAGAACTTTTAAAGGAGTGTAAAAAGTGGAAATAAGAATCAGTCAGGACAAACTAGCAAAAGCCTTAAATACAGTAAGTAGGGTTGCAGCAGGAGCAAGGTCGACTCTACCAATCTTAAGCAATGTCTTAATACGAGTAGATGACAACAAGGTATCACTGACAACGACGAATTTAGACATGGCAGTGGTATGTTTTTTGCCGGCGGCAGAAAGTAAAAACGGAGTAGTTACAGTGCCAGCGAGGTTGATGGCAGAGTTTGTGAGTAATCTGCCAAGGGGAGAGACAGTAGAGATTACGGCAAACGAGGAGAAAGTAACGATTGCAGCGAAAGGATATACGTCGACAATTAACGGGGCGCTGGCTGATGATTTTCCGGAATTGCCAGATATAGACGATACGAAAGCGGTGAAGTTTAAAGTGGGGGCGGAAGCGTTCAAAGAGGGGCTGTCGCAGGTGATGATTGCGGCGAGTAATGATATGACGCGACCAGCGTTAACGGGAGTATATTTCAACACGTCGGAGGGCGGACTTTATCTGGCGGCGACGGACGGATATAGGCTGGCGGAGCGAGAATTGGTGGAAAAAGTAGACGTGGAAGTGGCAGCGATCGTACCAACTTCGTCTTTACAGGAGGCGTTGAGGTCATTATCGGACGAGATTGATGAGATTGAAGTATTGTTCGACGAGACGCAGGTGCGGTTCCGGATCGGAGAAATTGAAATTACTTCGAAGCTGATAGATGGATCATTCCCGGATTATCGACAATTGATTCCGAAGCAGACAGAGGTGGAAGTGGAACTGGAGCGAGATGAGCTAACACGAGTGACGAAATTGGCGGCTCTATTCGCAAAGGAAGTTGGTGGATCGGTGGTGTGCGAAACAAACGTAGAGGCAAATGAATTTTCGATTGCGTCAGTAGCGAACGAACTAGGGGAGAATAGTTCAAGAATCAAAACAGAAGTAGAAACGGATGGAAAAGTAATACTAAACTCGAGATTCCTCTTAGATGCGTTGAATGTGACGGATGGAAAAGAAGTGGAGTTCGGGTTTTCCAATAAACTAGACCCGGTAGTGATACGGGGTAAGGGAGTGGAAAACTATATACATATCGTGATGCCGCTCAAGGGGTAACGTCGGAGGAGAATACTGGCTTATGGTGATTCGGCGGGTAAAGTTGACGAATTTTCGGAGTCACGAAAATTTCGTGCTGGATTGTAATCCGCAGACAACAACTCTGATCGGAGAAAACGGATGTGGAAAAACTTCGGTTTTAGAAGCGATTTACGAGGCAGCGCAAGGAAAAAGCTTTCGGGCGGTAGATCGGGAGATCGTGAGAAGGGGGGCGGATTTTTATCGGGTGGAATTGGAATACGAAGATGGTCGAAAGGTGGTTGTGGTGTATGACGGGGTAAAAAAAGAGTTTCTGGCGGAGGACAAAAAGTTACGAAGATTGCCGAAAAAGGCAAAATATCCGATCGTTTTGTTTGAGCCGGATGATTTACATCTAGTGGGGTCAAGCCCAGTGAGCCGACGGGGGTATTTCGACCGGATGTTTGGACAGTTGTCGGATAGATACAATACGGCACTTGTTCGATATAACAAGGCGCTGAAGCAAAGAAATGAACTGCTCAAGGAAGAGGGGTTGCAACGGGAAGACTTATTTTCTTGGAACATTTTACTGACAAAGCATGGATCGGAGTTGATGGAGGGGCGACGAGCTTTTACGGAGTTGATTAATGAACGGTTTACAGAGATTTATCGGTCAATTGCGGAGAATAGTGATGAGGTGGAGTTGGAGTATAAAAGCGAGGTGGAATCGGAGAGTGAATTTTTGGCACGGCTAGAAAGAGATTTTGAACGTGATTCCCTGCTTGGGCATACGAGTTTTGGGGTACATCATGATAATTATGAATTCATTTTTAATCAAGTGAAGGCGGATGGATCGGCGAGCCGGGGCGAAGTGCGTTCGTCGGTCATAGCGCTGAAGTTTATCGAGGCGGAGATGGTGATGTCGGTTCTGGGAAAGAGACCAATAGTGTTACTTGATGACGTTTTTTCTGAACTGGACAACACAAGACAAAAATGTTTGATGAAAAATTTCCAAGATAATCAGGTGATTTTGACAAGCGTGGGGAGTGGAGGGCTAAATACGAGTTTTCCACAAGTGTAAATCTTTTCCACAGGGTAAGTGGAAAAGATAAGATAGTGAAAAAGTGTTTTAGGTCTTGATTCTGGTGGAATGAAGGCTATTTTTTGTGGTTGTAAAATGTCGAGATTTGTTTAGCGTTGTATATGAATAAAGTAATGCATTATGTTGTAAAATACATGTTTTGTACTGAATTGTGTTCGGTTGAAGATTGCGCTTTATTGCGGATGTAATGGAAGAGTTTCGCACATGATGTGGAAAAGTGTGGGTTGATAAAAGTATAATATAATTATGAATTATGTTCGGGTTGTTCGGGTTTTCACTTATATCAGAGAAGTTTATGGATCATTTTTGTAGTTGCTGTTTTTTCTTTTACTAGTTTTAGATGGATGAACCCATTTTACTTCCATGGTTTCTATTTTACCTTATACTTTTATGAACTCACTCCGACGCCCTGTCTTTGTAGTTTAGTAAATCCCTTAGTCTCCTTTTATCATCCGGTGGCGCTCTCCGGAGCGAATCGCTTTCGCTCCCGTGCTCCGGACCCGCGCCAGCCGGGAAACGATGCTAAAAGGAGACTAAGGGATTCTATATACAACAAAAGTGTGTCCAGTAGTGGTTTGTAAAAGTATAAGGTAAAATAGAAACCAACTGGACAATGTGATGTGTTCAATTCATCTAAGTTAGGATTAAGAAAAAAGGTATATTCTGCCAAAAGTAGTGCATAAGCTTCTTCGGTGCAATGGAAGTCTGTGGTGCTTCGCTGCCTCGTGGAAGTTCTAACCCATAAGTAAACAAAATATCTATCATATACTATTTACCTACTAGAGGATACTACTACTGAGTGAGGCAGCGAAGAGCAAAAGCGCGATGACGACCATAGCTAGTGCTAGCAATAAGCGCAGTTTCATGAGCTATACCATACCCAAATGCTCCGCCAGGTTGACCACTTCCATTGTCTGCAGAAGCTCCACTCCACATATCTCCAGTAAGCCCAGCGTAGTTCAGGTAGTTTTCGTACCTATCACCACTTAACCCAGTCGGAACTCTTCCTGCTTTCATCAAATGAAACGGTAGCAGAACGGTCTCGTAGGCCACACCATCACTTGTCCATTTATTTGGACCATGGTAAGTGTATGGTCCAGGCCAACCGTATTTATCCAATAATGCATAGTAGCTATCTTCAACTAAAACGGCTTTCTCATACCAAGTTCCAGTTTCTGGATTCGTCACTACCCGATTTGCTTTAGCGCTTGGTAGTTGCCAGTGCTTGGAAAATGGGACATTTTTGGGCAAAATGATTGAGATTTTGCTTAATTAAAGCAATTTTTGATTGGTTTTACAGAGAGAAAA
This sequence comes from uncultured Candidatus Saccharibacteria bacterium, assembly GCA_964469535.1. Classification (GTDB taxonomy): domain Bacteria; phylum Patescibacteriota; class Saccharimonadia; order Saccharimonadales; family Saccharimonadaceae; genus Nanosyncoccus. The sequence continues at coordinate 15,968 of CAYXZG010000002.1, read as the reverse complement.
ATCGGTTGAACTTGTAAAGGCTTTACAGGTTGGGGGACGAGGTCTCTTTTTGCTTTGACTTCTGTTCTGTTGGTGTGACCGAGAAAAATAGATGGCTACAAATTTTAACCAACAATGGCGAAAGTTTGCAACAGGGAGATTATGGTTGTTATTGGTTGGAATGGACAAAAGTTGTTGAATTTGGTAATTGTGCGTGAAGTGGACTAGTTGGATGATTGGTTTTCTGGGCGGTTCGGGCGTTTGCTATTGGTGACTGGTTCGGGTTCTTTTTGATAAATGATTTGATAATTATCAGGGTTATAGCCTTTGCTACGAATGAGGTTTAATGCATGCTCGCGACTGAGCCCAGTATAATCACTAATTTTGAGGCAGAAGTTTGTTTTGCAGGCTTCAAATTTGCCAATATCGATACGATAGTTAATGGGATTACCGTCGACAATATCCGCGAAACTTAGTGGTAGTATTTCACTGATCGGATATTCTTCTAAGAAGATTAAGGCATTTTTAGCGGCTTCCTGTCCGCCGACATTTTCAAAAAGGGTATTTTCTTCTGGGTTATTATAATACCATGATAAATCACCGTCATTCGGAACGAGGTATGTGGCGATAGATATTGTTTCGTCTTTGATGAGGTTGAGACTAATTTCTTTACGCTGGAAGCCTTCAGCTGAAATAATAGCGGTGGTTTGTTGAGGCTTAAGGCTAAGTTCTGTATTAATTGGATAGGTTTTTCCGTCTATTTCTAGCGTAGCAAACGATGGGGCGATGGTTGTGGTTAGTTTTGCAGAGTAAATTGTATGGATAATAAATAATATAAGTGGAATGATAATGAAGATTGCGACGATGATAGCTATGATAATAATAGTGTTGCGTTTTTGTCTCTTAGTCTCCATTCGTATTCCTCCGATCTAACGATAAATTAATAACGCGTGATGTTATCGTTTTTACCAATAAAACGCCAGTTATGATATCTTCCGTCATAGTGGTACCAGTTGCCGAGTTCTCCGGTGCGATCGTTAAGTGAGGCGGATGCGATGGCGATGGTTCCATCGTCTTTTTCGACGGCTAATTCAATATGGCTCAAATCATTAGCAATAAGGATATCTCCCGGTTGGACGTCGGCTGAACTATAGATGTTGCCGATACGTTGATAGAGTTCTGGGTGAGCTGCGAGGTAGTCTTCTTGTAGTGTGACTCTGCAGCAGTAGAAGTTGGGGTCGGCTCCAGAAGCTCTCATGACGGTTGCGACAAAAGCATCACAGCTCGCGCCAATACTCACTGGGTAGGCTTGTGTAGAGAAATCACCAATTACTGAGTTTAATGCGGCTTGGTAGGCTGGAGTTGGGTTGTCTTTGCTATGCTCTTCATGCGCAGGCCAGGCTAGGCGGAGGGCTGTGGCATTAATGTCTCCGTTTCCGCCGATGGCGAAGCAGGTGGTAGTATTGGAAGGTGCGTTGGTCGTTCCATAAAACATGTCATAATATCGTTGAGCAGCAGCACGACGACCAGGCTTAGTAGCCTCGATATTGTTTGGAATTTCTACGTGTTCAAGGAAATAGTCAGAGGCGTCTTGCACGTTAGTTTGATCAAATATTCCTCGGTAGGATGAATAGGTTTCTAGCTCGTATTTGAGATATTCTAGTTCTAATGTAAGAAGACTATCATAGACAGTTTCGCCTACGGATTGAAGAAACTGTTCGCCGGAGCCATTATAGATGTCGGGACGCATAAAATAGTCAAGTAGCTCAGGGGATTTTTCTTGAATATAATGGAGCATTCCGGTGCGTCGTCCTCTGGACCACTGAATGAGACCAATGCCATACGGTTCGCTGCTATCGTTAACAATATCGAATCCATTATTCCAGTATTTGTCTTTTTGACTGTATTCATGTTTGACTGGATTAAGCCCGCTTTCGCTATTCATGTTTCCCATGATTCCGGCGGCTTGTACTGGTGTCAAAAAACTGGTTAGGCCGGACCAAATCTTGGCGGCTGCATTGCCACCAGCGATGGAAATACTGCCGGTATAACAACCTGTGCCGGAACTAAAACCATAGTTTCGTCCGTCGGGGTCGTAGTAGAAAGCGCCGACGGAGTTAAAATAATTTAGCTCTTGGTTAGAGATGGCGGAGGTGGGGTTGGCAAGAAGGAGCGCGAGAAAAGCGCAGAGGATGCCTCGGAAAATGGTTTTCAGGTGCTTCATGCGGCGTAGCTCCGGTTGCGGACATCGGCATAGATAGTAGGGGTGAGAAGGATGGCATTTAGGTCGAGGATCTGTTGATCATTACTATCGTCGGTGAAGGCAGGAGAGCGTTCGGAATGGACAAGGTTGGCGATCTCGGTGCTAGAGGTGATATGGGTAGTTTTACCGTTTTCCATGGCGATGCGAGTGCTGGAATCGTAATCGTTGACGAATTGATAATATTCGGCGATAGCAATGAGGTCTTCGGCGGCGTCTTTAGTGATGCCGGTCATGCGGGCAATGTAGCCAGAATATGAATTGTCGATTGGAGTTTCTTTTGCGCGTTGTTCACGATAAGCGGTAACGGTGCTCTTGTTGTCGGAGTCTTCAAAAGCGCCCATCTGTTCGAGAATGCGTTGATCTTCGATGTAACGTTGATAGTATTTCCCTTTTTCTTCCCAGAAATTGGGATTTCCATCTTCTCCTTCGACCACCCAGTTTTCATATTGATCATGATTTTCGTCCTCGCTGCTCGAGTTAACGCATTTTTGACCAGTAGCCCAGCTGAGCAATTCTGGATCGTTAGCGAAACTTTGAGTAATTTGGACGTCATTTTCTTTGGCGGAAATGCTGAGCCCGGAGGCTTTAAATAGGGAGCTGGCAGCACTGGCTACGGCTTTGACTGCCTCAGCAATATCATGGAAGAAGTCAAGGACTTTGTTCCAGGCACTAGTGAGAACCGATAGGATGCCATGTAGGAAACCACCACCAGATCCGCCACCACCTTGATTGTTTTTGATGGCTGCTTTGCGTTTTTCTTCGGTGCCATCTTCGTAGCCTTTGAGTTTACGATCGGTTAATTCAGTGAGAATATTTTGGTCAACAACGCCAACGGGAGATTCGCGATTGACGCAGTAGTCAAGATAATCGGCGAGACTACCAAGATCTTCTAGATTCTCACCTTGTTTTTTGACTTCATAACGATCACCTTTTTTCTCGAGTGATTCGCTGATGACGTCACGGTATTTATTGTAATCATTGTCGGAGACATTGGTGAGAGAGGCGAGGGCTTTGTTACTTGTTCCTGCAGAGAGGTTTTGTAAGATTGGCATAGAAGTGGTACTAAGATCGGCACTAACGAGGGGATTACAGTAGTAATCACCAACCGCGCCAACACTTTCAAGGAGTGGGCAGTTGCCGATTGTGGTCATATAACTACTATTTTCTATATCTGTTTCTCCATCGGCAAAAACACTGTGTCCTACGATTGATCCGATGGCGGAAGATGTAGTATGTAGAAAAGAAGAGATAGTACTGAATCGGCTGGATGTGAACGTGGGGAGGAGGCTATAAGCTATACTACCGAAGAAAGTATTGCGATTAGTGATATCGAAGGGGCTATTGTTTTTGCGCTCGATTTCGGCATCCATGGCGAGAACGGTGTTATTAGCTTTGCTGTGGGCGAGAGCGGCTTTTTTGCCGGAGAAACTTTGGCCGCTGCCCTGTCGTCCGACGAGACTATTTGTAGCATAAGCTCCAGAGGCTACTAGGGCACCAATGGTAGGTCCGTGGGAAGTGGTGAACATATTGGAGAGGAGAGTAGTAGAAATAGTAGGATTAATAAAAGCAAGAATACCTTCGATGGGCTTGGCGTAAGAGGCACTGATGAGGGGTTGTGCGTCGTAGGTGATATGATCCATCGTGCTTCCGAAAATTTCGTTTGCAAAATTTGTGACGTAACTAAAGATTCCTCCATTGCTGAGATTAGATTGAAAGGCGACGAAGTTAGCGCCAGTTTCGGTAATGTCACAAGTATTGTAGGCGGTAGTTTCGCCCATTCCTTCTCCAGTGGCGAGAATGACACGCTCGAGTGAATAGTTGTTTTTAGCTTTCTTTGAATCAACTGTGGCGCCACCAAGAAGCATTTGGACACCGGTTTCCTCAAGTGGTGACATTGTAACGGTTGAGGAGTTAATCTCGAAGTGGGCATCATCTTCGGTAATGGTGGATGTGACCGTATTGAAATCTTGGACAGTGATAGTTTCGGGGGTAGACATAAGGTTCATACTGGCGTGAATAGCGGAGGCGTCGCCTTTTCCGGCTTTCATTTTGCTGACGTTTTCCATAATTTGCATGAACATTTTGATGCCAGCTTCGCGTTGGGAAACAGCGATAGAAGATGATGCAATGGTGGAGGTGGACATGAGCGAACATTTTGAGATTGCTGTGTCACTATAAGATGGTATGTCGATACGCCCAATACGTGATTCGATGGTTTCGGGAGTACGTTTAGTATAAGTGCAGTCATATGAGCCATCGTCGCCGTAATTGCAGACGGTCTTTGGTTCAAAAATATCTTTTGCAATTAAGTTGTTAATAACGTCTTGGCCACCGTTTTCGCTAACCCCCTTAGCGGTAAGGGGGTCATTGTCCCTTACTCGATAGTCTTCCCACCAAGTCTTTTCGTTTTTGTAACAACCGGTTCCATGTGGTCCACATCCCCAGTTTCTTTCATACCATTCTACAAAACCTTCAGCAGTAGTATTGATTCCGGTTTGGTTGCCATCGAAGCGAGGTGTCATGGTGTCGTCGAAATTTTTGACATCTTCTTCGATATTGCCGGTTTGGGTGTAGTCGCTGAAGAGGTTGCGAGAGATGGCGCGTTCTTGGTAGGTGGTTTGGGCGGAATTGTCGAAGAAGTTGGCGACACGGCCTTGCTTGGCGTTCATGTAAGCTTCGCGGAATTCGACATTGTTGTAGAAAAAGTCGGAAAAAGTGGCACTTGTGATGATATGTTTCTCTTTATTGCCGTCTTCCCAGATAAGGACACTTTCAGCGTCACCAGCGGCATCCTTAAGACTGGCGGTCGTGTTGTTGGCGGGTTGGACTTCGATACCGTAATTAGCGAGATTTTCTTTGAGTTTGTCGGGAACGCCGGCGTTTGGAAGAGTGATATCGTCAGATTCCCCGCTGAGCATGGCGGACATGATGGCGGGTTGGCGCATATAATAACTAGAATATTGAGTGTCGGTGTTTTCGGTGAACAGCGCAGACATGGCAGCTGGGAGGAGGGAGTTTGAATTGCCGAGGAAGATGGCACCTATGAGGAGAAGGGCGCCGGCGGAAATTCCAGCAATGAGGCCTTTACGCTTTTTCTTAGTAACTTTAAGACCGCCCGAATGACTGCGACCAGTTCCTGTATAGAGTGAGTTGCTGGTCGATCCGGAGGTATAGGAAGGTTCGCGCTGGGTGAGCGCGTTGGCTTCGGCGGCTTTGAGAGCGGCAGTGGTGGTTGGCATGACTAGCGTTTGTCTCCTGGACGCGTAGTAATTAAGGACTCTTCGGTTTCGGAGGCAATGACTTGGATATGGACGTGATTACTACCGGCAAAGAAGAGACCCTGGCCGACTGGGAAATTGGCAAGACGTTTCTTTTCCTCGGCGGTGAGTTTGAAAACATCGGAAAGGACATCGACGGCGGAAGCGGATTGTTTGAGTAATAGTTGCATAGAGGAGTTGGCGACGATGGCGCGGCCCATTTTGCTACTCATGAAATCTTCGACGTCTTGGGTAACAGTGGTGAGGCCGAGATAATATTTACGAGCGCGTTTAGCGAGGCTGAAGAGGAAGTTCGCGGAGTCATCGTATTTCATGAGTTGCCAAGCTTCATCAACGATGAGGATGCGGCGTTTTTGTTCGGCACGGACGACGTTCCAGATGTGGGAAAGGACGATGTACATAGCGACGGGGCGGAGCTCGTCTTCGAGGTCGCGAATGTTAAAGACGACCATTTGGTTATTGATGTCGATATTAGACTGTTGGGAGAAGATACCGGCGAAAGTTCCGGTGGTATATTTGCGGAGGCGCTGAGCGAGTTGCGGACCGGAGCCACCCATGTGAAGTAGGGTGTCGTATAAATTGATAATGGTGGGCGGGAAGTTGCGGTGGGTTGCGGGGTCGCTCGTGATACCGGCGCGGGCGTAAGTGTCGATCAGGGCTTGGTCAAGGTCGGCCTCTTCGTTAGCGGTAAGAGCTGGGACGATCTGGCCGTTTGGACCGATTTGGTTGCCACCAAGCATGAGGCGGAAGAGACCATGTAAAGTGACGAGATTGGCACGCAGGGCGTCGTTGGCATCTTCGCGGTCGATTACGCGGGGGAGGTCAAAGGGGTTAATACGGACATCGGAGTTGAGCGAGAGGCGGATATAGCTACCACCAACAGCGTCACAAAGTTTTTGATATTCGTTTTCTGGATCGATAATGAGGATTTCCGAACCAATCATCATGGAGCGGAGAGCTTCAAGTTTGACGGCGAACGATTTACCAGCACCGGATTTCGCGAAGACGACAAGGTTGGCGTTCTCAAGACTAAAGCGGTCAAAGATAACGAGTCCGTTGTTGTGCATGTTGATGCCATAGAGGATACCTTTTTCTTGGGTAAGATCGGCAGAGGTAAAAGGAAAACTGGTCGAGATGGCGCCAGTGTTCATGTTGCGGCGGATTTGGAGCTGGTCGGTACACTGCGGAAGGGTGCTGTTCATTCCCTGTTCTTGTTGGGAACTGGCAACCTTGGTAAAGACCATTTGTTGGCCAAGCATGGTTTCAACTTTGTTTTGGACGAAGCTGAGCTCATCGAGTGAATCGGCCCAGATGGTGATATAAAGACCAAAGCGGAAAAACTTTTCGGCACCGACTTGAAGTTTGTCGCGGAGCTCTTCGGCGTCGGCGATAGCAGCTTCGATTTCAGGATCGCGAACTTTACCGCGTTCGGCGTTGACGTTATAACTGGCTTCAAGCTGAGTAACTTTTTTGCGCAGGTTTTTCATGACGACGGTAGTTTCGACAGGATAAACATACATCGAGACATCGATAACTTCGTCAATATTGATCAGTGGAGAAATCCAGCCCGTATAAAGCGAGCGAGGATAGCCATAGACGTAAATGGTGCGGCCGTATTTCGTGCCGAGGCGGAAGTAGCTAGAATGAATTTCGATTGAACTAGGCGAAATGAGGTCGCGGAGGGTGGTAATTCCCTGCTCAAAGGCTTGTTGGATTTCGGCTTCTTCGGCAGCTTGGGATTGTGCGGCAATTTCGGCGGCCGAGAGCTGTTTTTTATTCTTTCTACTCATTGGGTTTTTCTCCTTTGCGAACATAGGTGGTCGCTATTTTGCTGAAATCAACGAGCGGCTCACGGACGGCGGTGTCGGGATTATTAAAGTTATAATAGAGTTCGCTGAGCTCGCGGGTGTTGAGGCGGACGGATTGGATACCGATTTGGAAGAGGCCAGAAATGACTGACTCGACGCGACGATTGAGCTCATCGACGGCTTTGTTGTAGGTTTCGCGGTTGATACGAGTGATTTGTGGGGATTTGTGACCGAAAGTCTTGAAGAGGTTTTTGGTTTGTTCGACGAGCTTTTCGGCGTCAGCGGAAGAATAATATGGAACAATAATGAAGAAGGATTTGTCCATGATGTTGGCTTCTTGGGAGAGGATGTCGATAAAGTTGATGTAATCATCCATCAAAACACCAAGCAACATATTGTCGTTGTTGCGACGTAGGGCGGAAAGGCGATCAATATAAGGCGCAATATCGACACGCTGAGAGCGAACGAGGATCTGAACGGTGAAACTTAATGAGTTAAGGAAATTCTGATAACTATATTCGACGCCTTCGCGCTCGGTTTCAGACATGAGATCAAAATTGATAGACTGGCAGGCGATGACGGCACGGAAGGATCCATCTTTCATGATGACAAGACCGTCACGCAATTCGGAAATGAGTAAGGTGGATTGGGTGGAGATAGGGTTATCGAAGTTTTTAGCTGGAACTGGTTCTTTCGAGGCGAGGGTTTCGGGACTTTCGGCGGCAGGCGGAGTAACGTACTGTGCGCCGGTGGATTGGGTGGCGAGTTGTTGTTGGGCGGCGAGCTGCTGAGGATTATATTGGGGTTGAGAATATTGAGCCTGACCAAATTGTGGATTAGACTGTGGGCTCATGGGCTGGGCAAAAGGCGATGGTTGGGCGGCAGGAGCGGGGGTGCGAGGGGGCATGGGAATGTTAGGCTGTCCTTGTGGAGGAAGCGTGGGTTGTCCAGGATTAGATTGTGGATTCATGAATAAACCTCCTTAATATGATGTATATGTTTCGTTAGTGTTAGTTGGGTCAGTGGGCACGTCAGGTTGGACGATGGCGGGAGACTCGAAGCCGGAAATAGTGCTAGGTGCGCCGGAAGCAGAGGGAGAAGCGGTAGTACCGGCAAAACCAGGACGGGGTTGAATAATGCGTTGGCCGGGAAGTTGGACGGGAGTGTCTTGATAAAAGTTGTCATAGTTATATCCAGAAGTGGCGATAGCGTTGCGCATTTGGTCAACAATGGCGGCACGATGGGCGTCTTGTTCTTGGGGCGAGAGACCTTGACCGTAATTATTAGGGCGGTCGAACATGTCGGTTGTGTTGTAAGCTTCGGCGTAGAACTCATCTTTCATAGTCGTGCTGGCGCTACGGATGGCATGGCCTTCGGAGTCGACGATGTCGGCGAGGAAGGAAAGGCGATGGCTAGCTTCGTCTTGGGAGAGGTTGCGGGCGCGCGCGACTTCGCGTTTTTTGGGGGCGGTAATCAGAATGGTCGACTCACTCTGTCCAGGGAGCCAGAAACGTTTATTGGGTTTGAGATAAAATGATAGGAGCGCGGCAAGGTAGGTTTCCATTGGCTGGTCTTTTTTAAGCGGGAGGGCGAGAATGATGAAAAAAATCATAAAAGGAACTGGGATGATGGCAAGAATAGGAAAGACTTGAAAAAGTCCAAAAGCAAGCATGCCAAGTCCGAATACTATCATAAGGTAAATGAATTGTCGAAAAGTAAACGGTCCCAATAACTTATCGTCCGCCTCAACGTCTTGCGGAACTTTGTAGGTTGCCATAATACTATTATAGCACAAAACGAGGGGCGTCAAGTCTATATGGGCCAAGTGGAAATGTTAACGAGGTGGAGGATTTCGTCGCGCATATGACTAAGGCGCTCTTTCTCTTCAGCTTCGTCATAAGAGAGGTCGGCAGCATTGGTTTTGGAATCGGGTCGCGCGGAGTAGCGGTACTTATCAAGAATGGAGACGCAGAGGTCGTGGAAGGGTTGTAGGCGTTCGATATCGTTAAAGTAAGTTTCGATACTTTCGCAAAGGTCATCCATGCTGTAGGGATTTAAGAAGAACATATCGATGGTTTCGGTGACGATAGTGAGGTCATTGCGGGCGGCTTGATCTGCGGCGGCTTGGCGAGCACGCTCAAGGCTGTCTATGGTGTTTTTGACGCCGGCGCGGCCGGACCTGGAGCGAGTGGTTTGGTGACGAGTGTGACGAGATGGGTTAGGTGTGGAGTTGCTGCTGCCACTATTATTGTGGCCACCACCGTTACCACCATTGCCACCACTAGGGTGACTGCCGCCAGAACCACCGCCATCCGGAGCGGGTGGGTCGATAGGAGGATTATCGTCATCGTCATCATCGTCGGGATCAAGATCGTCAGGGAAGTTTTCTTCCGTATAAGCTTTAAGCATATTTTGGATAGTGGCAATACGATCTTTGATAGCACTGCGGGGGTTTTGGCTGTTGAAGAGATCGAGCTTTGGATCGGGGTTGGGTTTCTGATTGAAGGAAACGTTCGGATCGATGTTTTGGAGAGCGAGTTCGCCGATAACGTTGGCAAGATCTTGGAGGGCGACAAGAGCGTCGTCTTTCTGGTTTTCGAGGATGTTTGGAGAAAGATCACGATTCATCAAACCGATCATGCGTTTCATAGCCTTCGGAATGATTTTGTGTTTGATCATATTGCGCTTTTCTTCGATGGTGGCAGAATCGGCACTAACTTCTTCCCAACTATGATTTCCTTGTGCATCAGTGATCATGCGGAGACCGGCTAGTTTTTGCTTGTTGACGTCGTGGTAGTTTTCAATGGATTGATCTGGGAAATATTTAGCAAAACCTTCATCGGTTTGAATGGCGCCAAACATATCAATCCAGCGACGCAGGACGAAGCCATCGTTCTGGAGGAATTGACCAGCTTTCGTAGCGACGGCGACGGTCTGGAGCTTGGCGATGTTGAGCTGACCAAAGTCGTTGACGTAGCCGTTATTGAGCTGAGAGATGAGCATGGCGGTATATTCGGCGGCGTGTTCCTTGTATTTGGTATCGTTAAGAGCGCCGGCGATAGTGCTGTGGTAGCGACGAAGAATACCAGGTTCTTCACCTTCTCCTTTGCCGGTGCCGATTGACAAGGCGTAGCGGTCGGCGATTGGATCGCCGATAGCAATATCGTCGCGGAGAAGCTCTTTCATGTAGCCAGCATCATCTTCGTAAACACGCTGGACAAGCTTGCCCTGATCGTTTTTGATCTCAAAGTAGCGGACCTTGCGATACTGATCGCGCTCAGCGTCGGTGAGATTATCATATTCTTCTTTGGTGATTTCGGCACCGGTAGTCTTATGGACACCGATGTATTGTTGCCAAGAGCGGTGCTGATAGAGAGGGTTGCCATTAGCGTCGGTCTTGATCTGATAGTCAATATCTTCGATAATGTTGCCATCAGCGTCGAGTTCGAAGCCATTATCGCTCATGCGGGCGCAGTCGAAAATCATAGCGCGGAAGAGAGGTTTCTCATAACCGAATTTGTTAGCAATGACGCGGGCTTCGACGCGGCGGCGGTTTTCAATCTCGACACTCTTAGCAATAACTTGACCCATGATGGAAGCTTCGCCGAGGTGGCCAATGCCTCCGGAGGCACTCTTAACGAGGCGATTAAAGTTGTATGGGTTGTCCTCCTGCTCGTTGACGGCAGTAAGGAATTTATTAAGTAGCCATTCCTGATCGGATTGGGCTTGGTTCTGGGCGAGGAAGTTTTGTTTCGAGGATTCAAGGAAACTGTCAGCGTGAGCGGCGACAAGACGTTGGGAATTGTAATCATGGAAGTAGTCGCCATAGCCGGAAAGGGTGGTTGAGAGGACGGACTGGGCGTTAGCAGCGCGAGTACCATAATATTCAGCAAGTTTGGCATTGCGAGTGTAGCGATTCGCGGGGCCCCAGGTATCATTGCCTTTAGCGTCGCGACCAGTGCTGGCGGCCATTTTGAGATTAGCGCGTTCGATCGCACGGTTTTCACGAATTTTGAGGGAGTTAGCCGTGTCTGTTTCGCGGAGACGTTTTTGGCTATCGAGGAATTCGCGGAGGTGGGTGCTAGGTGTGTGGGCATTGGCGAGGTAATTTTGGCGGTTGCGTTCGGCGTGGCTGAGGGCCCAGTTGTTGAAGCTGCGCTGGGCAGGAGTGGCGAGTTTGCGAATGCTTGCATTGATGCCATTGAGGACAGTGCCGGACATTTTCATGAGCGAGAAGGCAAAGAAGAGTGGAATAATCTGGACGCCGATACCAAGGACGATGCCGATTGGATCAGTCGCGGAGGTGATAATGGCCCAGCCGGCGAGTTGTGAGCCGCCGTATAGGGCGGAGAACATAGGGTAGAAAATCAACATGCGCAAGAGGAGACTCTTCCATTTCTCAAACCAGCGTTCGGTATTGGGGAGGAGATAGGCGAGGAAGGCGAGTGGTGCAATCATGACGAGGAGAGCGACGATGGCTTGGCGGGCGGCGATCGTGATAAAACCAGCAATGACAGAAACGGTGCCGGCGCCGATGACGGTGAGAAGGGAGAAGAAAACGTAACCGAGGCCGCCGATAGTACTAATAGTAACGCCAGCGATGACTCCGCCGTTTAAAATGACGGCAAGAAGTTCGGACATGCTGACGTTGGCGGCGTCACTTAGGGTACCATTAGCGATGGCGTTGGCTTGGATAGTATCGAAAAGTCCGCGGATGCTGGAGCCAATGATGTTACTGAGATCGAGGGCGAGAAGACAGATAATAAAGCTGAGGTTGACGAGAATGGCGGCGATGATAAGGCGAGGCAAGATACGTTTAATATTATAATTATTGATGTTGAGACCAGTGAGTTGGGCGTAAATGACAATCAATAAGAGGATAACAAAAAGGACATTTGTAGCATTGCGGGCGACTTGCCAGATGAGGTAGATCGGAGACGAGCTTTCGGTGGAGAAAGGTTTAATGTCAAGTAAGTTCTTAATAAGTTCATAAATAGAGTCGATGAGATTAGCGAGGACGCCGGTACCAGGACAGATGATCCAGTTAAGGGCGCCAGTTTGTTCTTTACAAGTATTAGTGTCGAGATCTTTAAGGTTGTCAGAAGGTGATTCTTCACCATCGGAATCGGAGGTTTCGTCGCTCGTGGTGTCGCTAGGGGTTTCTTGGTCGGGGGTGCTAGGGGTGGTTTCGATATCGACGTCAGCATCGGGAGGGAGGCCGATAGTCTCGGAAGAAGTGACTGGTGGAGTAGTTCCCTCGTCTTCACCAGTAGCGAAAACTGAGATAGAGGTGAGCGAGGAGACGCCAAAAACAAAGCCAAAGAATAGCAAAATCAGAGACAGGAATCGAGGGGTAATTTTTTTCATAAACACTTCCTTACCACAAAATCGTGGTGTACCTGTTCATTATAGCACACATAAGCATTTTAGTCAATACTTTTTATACTTTTTACGTTAACCCAGCAAAAACTTTGAAAAAAATGGGGTTGAGGGCTTGGGTTTTGGGGGAGATGATGATAAGATAGTGGTATGAAAAGGAAGTTTTTGGGAGTTTTAGCGTTGGTTTTGCTGGGGGCGACGCTTTTGGCAGGGGCGGGGAGGACGCCGGTGATGGCGACTTCTCCTGACGATAAAGATGGTGGAGAGCCTGTGACGGATGCGCCAGTTAAATTCGATAATAGTTGTGGCGCAAAAACTACGTTTGGATTCAAGCCGTGGTATGCGGGGCTTTGTGTGGGGGATTCGGATCAGATTATAACGCCGTCAGAACAAGGTGGTGGAATGAGTATTCAGACATTTGTGTGGATCGCAATTCTGAATATTGCTTTTGATATCTCTCTAGCAGTAGGGTATATTGCATTAGCGTTAATTATTTTTGGGGGATTCAAGTATATTATGTCGCAGGGTGAGCCGCAGAAGATGACAAAGGCGAAGCAGACATTGTCGTCAGCGATCATTGGTACGGTGATTGCAATGGGGGCGTCGGTATTAGTGAATACAGTGACGATGGCGCTCGGAATTAATATTGCTGGCGGGTGGGATCAACATGAATTTACTCGTAATTCGCTGGAAAATATATTTACTTGGGCATATTCGATTGCGGGGTTGATTGCGGTGATATTTATTATTAAAAATGGTATAGATATGATGATGTCGAGAGGTAATCAGGCGGCGACGCAACAGGCAATTCGAGGAATTATGGTATCGGCAGCGGGGCTTGTGATTGTAGTTCTAGCGGCGATAATAACGAGTTTTGTAATCGGCTCGATAGGAGGAGCGACAGTAGTAGAATGAAAAAAGTTTTAGTAGGAATTATGCTGGGGGTGATGATCGGAGGAGCTATGCTGGCGGGAGGGATGGTGTATGCTACTCCAGACGATCCGATTTGTAAGGATGAGAAGGCGACTAGCACGGATAAGGCTTTGGCGGGGTGTACGGTAGTGTGCAGTGATCCGCAAATTCCAGAGGATTTGAAAGATCTGGCGGGGTGTAATTTGTCGGATAAACAGACGGCACCGAATATGGCGCAGACCTTGATAAATGTAGTGCTTACTTTGGTGGGGGTGCTCGCGGTGGGGATAATAATATATGGAGGGGTGTTATATATGACGAGTGCGGGGGATTTAGGCAAGGTGCAGAGAGGTAAACATACGTTGATTTATGGAGTAGCGGGGATGCTAGTATGCCTGCTCGCGGCAGCGATTGTGAATTTTGTGATTTTCGGAGTGACGTCGTAGCGGTGAGCGTAGAATAAATACTAGACAAGTAATCACGAGTGCGGTATTATAATAAGTAATATAGAGTTGTTATATGAAAGGGAGAACAATGAAAAAAGTATTGTTAAATGTGGTTGCGGCCGTTTTGACAATTGTGGGGCTTGGCGGGATTGCAACGATGTCACCAGCGTATGCTGCGATCCAGTGTATTGATAAAAATGGCAAGTTGGTGACAGCTGATGATGATATGTCGAATTGCGCGGGGTTTGATGCGGAGAGTGGGAATACTACCGACCTGATGGGGACGCTGACAACGGTGATCAACGTGGTGATTGCGGTGGTTGGATTCGTTGCGGTGATTATGATTATTCTGGGCGGTATTAGTTTCATTACTTCGCAAGGTGATACCAGCAAGGTGACGAAAGCACGCAACACAATTCTTTATGGTGTTGTCGGTCTGGTCGTCTCGCTACTTGCGTTCGCAATCGTGAACTTCGTGCTGACGAATATATTTTAACAATTAGTCAGTATTCAGGATAACTACGGAGGTATAGTTTAAGATGAAAATGAAAACAAGGGCGTTGTTGGCTGGCGCGATGTTAGTGGTGACGAGTGTGTTTAGTGCTGCAATGCTGGGCGGGGATGCCATGGCGGTGAAATGTCCGAAGGGGACATTAAGGGCTGATGAGGAAGTCGATTCATTGGCTGAGTGCAATGTTGAAGATAACACGACGGGATTGATGAACGTTTTGACGACGGTGATTAATGTTATCCTTGCCGTGGTTGGGTTTGTCGCAGTCGTGATGATCATCTTGGGTGGTATTAGCATGATTACCTCGCAAGGTGATACTGGTAAAGTTGCGAAGGGACGTCTCACGATCATTTATGGTGTCGTCGGTCTCGTGATTGCTCTGCTCGCGTTCGCGATTGTGAACTTCGTGCTTACGGGGGTGTTTAATGGAAATACGACTGGCGGTACGAGTGATAAGACTGGCAGTAGTAGCACTGTTAAGAAGTAGAGACTGTTGCTTGTGTGTAAAAAACTTCCCTTTTGGGAAGTTTTTTGGGCTTTCCATTGCACCTGAGAAGTTTATGAACTCACTCGGACGCCCTGTTTTTGTCGTTTAGTGAATCCCTTAGTCTCCTTTTATCATCCGGTGGCGCTCTCCGGAGCGAATCGCTTTCGCTCCCGTGCTCCGGACCCGCGCCAGCCGGGAAACGATGCTAAAAGGAGACTAAGGGATTCTATATACAACAAAAGTGTGTCCAGTAGTGGTTTGTAAAAGTATAAGGTAAAATAGAAACCAACTGGACAATGTGATGTGTTCAATTCATCTAAGTTAGGATTAAGAAAAAAGGTATATTCTGCCAAAGAACAATATCTAAACTTCTTCGGGGCAATGGAAGTCTGTGGTGTGGCCTTCGCTGCCTCGTGGAAGTTCTAACCCATAAGTAGGCAAAATATCTATCACATATATCTACCTACTAGAGGATACTATACTACTGAGTGAGGCAGCGAAGGGATTCACCATACTGACGGTTAACGTCTTCGACTGATGGATAAATAAAATTGCCCGCTACTCCAAAATTATAAGCACCATGTTTATTGTCACCTTGGCCAATATTGGCAACTTTGGACCAGAGAAGCGCGAAGCTACCAGGATCAACCCACGCTTCAATGACAGTGTTAAGATATGCGCTTGGCGTTGCATAGAATGGTTTCATTCCGATATGGTAGTCTACGTCATTATATTGCCAGGAGATAGGTCCTGAAGACTTGATCTCATCAATAACTTTCCAGCCATAACTATTGAGCCATTTATAAAACGATTTATCGATCAAAGCGACTTGATTTTCGTTATTTCTAGCTCCGCTTGGTAGTTGCCAGTGCTTAGGGTTTCGTGCATAGAACTCTTTTTAGGTT
>CAYXZG010000001.1:0-58009 GCA_964469535.1 uncultured Candidatus Saccharibacteria bacterium | reverse complement strand
GTCCGGAGCACGGGAGCGAAAGCGATTCGCTCCGGAGAGCGCCACCGGATGCTAAAAGGAGACTAAGGGATTCACTAAACGACAAAGACAGGGCGTCCGAATGGGTTCATAAACTTCCGTGAGAAAAAATGTTATAATATCTCCATGAAGCGTATCGTCATTATCGAAGATGACCAGGTTATGCGTTCCGAATTGGCGGAGCTGCTGCGAGGCGCTGGCTATGACTCATTTACTCTGGACTACATCTCAACGCAAAATATTCTGGCGTTGAACCCAGATCTTGTCCTACTCGATATTCACTTGCCGAACCAGAATGGCGAACAGTTGTTGAAAGAGCTCCGTGCCACTAGCGAAACGCCAGTAATCATGGTGACCAGTAGCGCCTCCGAGGCGGACGAGTTGATTTCAATGAGCTACGGTGCGGATGACTACATTCTCAAGCCTTACAACCCGCACATTCTTCTTTTGAGGATTTCGGCCGTCCTTAAGCGCAGTTATCACGCACCCGCCTCGCGTCAGTTTCGCCAGCTGCGTATCGATCTCGATCGTGGCGTGATTGAAGATGGGAACAGCCGTATCCTGTTGACGAAAAACGAAATGATTGTCTTACGCCATTTGCTCGATTCAGATGGAAAAATTGTTACGCGCGATGCGCTTATGACGGATCTCTGGAATAATCACGAATATATTAACGACAATGCTTTGACGGTAACGATTAGTCGCCTGCGCGCCAAACTCAAATCTCTTGGCGCCGACAACGCGATCGACACGCGCAAAGGCTTAGGATACGTTCTGCAATGACGCACCATATATCCAAGAGTCAAGCAACAGACTCACCTAGCTTTTTGGCTTTTCTAAGTGATCATTGGGTGTTCTGGCTCTCGGCTAGCGTTATCTATTCGATTTTGTTGCTTTTTTGTTTTGCTCTCCATATCAGTTTTGAATTTATTGTTGTTTTTACCTTCCTTTTTGCTATGTTTGTGAGTATGAATTTGGCTTACGAGTATTTGCGCCGCCGCCGCTTCTATCAGTCGCTCTTTACTAATCTTCGGGAACTCGATCGGGCTTACCTCATTCTCGAAACGCTCACCGAGCCGCATTTTTACGATGGGCGTATTCTGGCGGAAGTATTGTATCGGGTTGATAAATCAATGTCCGAGAATGTCCAGAAATATGCGACCGAAAGTCGTGAATTTCGCGAATATATCGAAATGTGGATTCACGAAGCGAAGACTCCGCTCGCAACCTTGAACCTTATGGTGCACGATCGCAAAATTTCTGCCCAGCTCAAGCAGCTAGACGACTATATTGAACAAGTTCTCTATCTTGTTCGCGCGGAGAATGTCGAACGTGATTGCCTGGTGAAACCAGTTTGTCTTGCCGATGTGGTCCATACAGCGCTTTCGCGCAACCAGGATCTTTTACTCGCGCGAAATGTCACCGTCCAAGTTAAAAATCTAGAATATGAAGTTAATACGGACCAAAAATGGCTCGATTTTATCATCAACCAGCTCATTACGAACAGTCTCAAATATCGTGCAAAATCACTAACTTTTTCTGCACATCGGGTTGACGATGTACTAATGTTTGAGATTACTGACGATGGTGTCGGGATCACTGCAAAAGATTTGCCGAGAATTTTTGATAAATCCTTTACCGGTTCAAACGGCCGCCTTTATAATCAAAAATCGACCGGCATGGGACTTTATATTGCGCGAGCGCTTTGCGAAAAATTAGGGCATAAAATCTCCGCCCGCTCACACCCTGGCCAGGGAACTACCATTGAAATCGCTTTCGCAACTAATGACTATTACAAAGTTACAAAAAAGTAAGGTTTCTGCAAGGTTGCGCCAACGACAAAACTTTACGCCCACCCTATAATTGAGCAAAGGAGAAAATATGACAACCATTCTAGAACTAGAAAAAGTTGAGAAATATTACGGCAGCAAAACTTCTTTGACGAAGGCTGTTAATAATATTTCTTTCCAAGTCAACGAAGGCGAGTTCGTCGCCATTATGGGTGCTAGCGGTTCCGGCAAGACTACCCTACTCAACGTCATCTCGACGATTGACCGCGTTACGTCTGGACACATTTATGTTTCTGGCGAAGATATCACTGAGCTACGCGGCGAAGAATTGAATCGCTTTCGTCGCGAGAAATTGGGCTTTATCTTTCAGGATTTCAACCTGCTTGACTCATTAACCGCCTATGAAAACATCGCCCTCGCCTTGTCGATCCAAAATATCGATCCCTACGAAATCGACGATCGAATCCAGCGCGTTGCGAAAGAGCTAAACATTTCTGATGTCCTGAAAAAATACCCTTACCAAATGTCTGGTGGCCAGAAACAACGTGTTGCTTCGGCGCGCGCCATTATTACAGATCCAAAACTCGTACTTGCTGACGAGCCGACTGGTGCGCTTGACTCAAAATCGTCCAAAATGTTACTCGAACAGTTTGACCGCTTGAACGACAAGTTCCAAACCACGATCCTCATGGTTACGCACGATGCGTTTGCCGCCTCCTACGCTTCACGTGTCATTTTCATCAAAGACGGTAAGATCTTCAACGAATTAGTCAAAGGCGACGATTCCCGCAAAGAATTCTTCGACGCAATCATCAATGTTATCACCCTACTTGGCGGCGACGCCAACGATGTTTTATAGGAGTTTGTATGTTTCGACTTGCTCTTAAAAACATTCGTCGTAGTCTCAAAGATTACGCTATCTATTTCTTCACCCTTGTGCTTGGCGTTGCGATCTTTTACGTCTTTAATGCTCTCGATAGTCAGACCGTCATGCTTGATGTCAACGAACGCGTCAAAAACATGCTTGAACTCATGAACGTCGTCCTCGGTACGGTCAGTGTTTTCGTTTCTTTGATCCTCGGCGCCCTTATCATCTACGCTTCGCGTTTTCTGATCAAACGACGCAGCAAAGAATTCGGCATCTATCTTACTCTCGGCATGGGGAAACGCAAAATTTCTTTAATCCTTCTCATTGAAACATTTTTCATCGGTCTATTTTCACTGGCTGTCGGCCTTCTGTTCGGTGTCATCGTTTCGCAGCTGACTAGCGTGCTCGTTGCTAATATGTTCGACGCTAACATGACAAATTTCCATTTCGTCTTTTCTGCGTCCGCTTTTCTCAAAACGCTCCTCTACTTCGGGATTATTTATCTCATCGTCATGATCTTTAACGCAGTTATTGTCAGTCGTCAGAAGCTTATTAATCTGCTTTCATCTAGCCGTCGTAGTGAAAAAATCAAACTCAAAAATCCGTGGCTCTGTACCGCCGTTTTTATTATCGCCTCCGTCATGCTCGGGATAGCCTATTATCTAGTTACAGACGGTATTGGCTTTGTTGAGAATCTCGAAACAGTCGAGGCTCTGCTCATCCCGATCGGGATCGGCGTCGTAGCGACCTTTCTTCTCTTCTGGTCATTGTCTGGATTGCTTCTGCGTATCTTCATGAGTTTTAAAGGTGTTTACTATAAGGGCTTAAATTCATTTATCCTGCGCCAGTTCAGCAGCAAAATCAACACGACCGTGATCTCGATGGGCTTTATCTGCCTAATGCTTTTTGTGACGATCTGTGTGCTTGGTTCGGCTTTATCAATCAATCAAACTCTCCACGCCGCTATCGAGAAATCTTTGCCGGCTGATATTCAGATCGAAAGCCATGGCGAAACCTCCGTTAGCATTAAAGATGCTTATCTGGAAGATGGCGTCGCTATCGACGACTACCTCAAAGACGTCATGCAGTACGCTACCTATGATTTATCAACCACAAGCATACTTGATAATTTGGGCAGCACTGTCGCCGAGCTCGATGAAAACGATACCGTGAGCGCTTCACATACCATCGAACGTTTTATCCATGTTAGTGATTACAATCGCATTGGCAAGCTCTTCGACCTGCCCGAAATTGAACTTGCCGATGACGAATATGCTATTATTGGCAACTATCGTCAGATCATCGAATTGCGCGATCGTGCTTTGGCCGCTGGCGTAACGGTAAATCTTCAAGACCGCATTCTCAAACCTAAATTTGATCGCTGCATCGACGGTACTTTTGATCTTGAAATGGACAACACGAACGGCGGTATCATTATCATTCCGGATAATTTAAAAATCGATCCTGAGAATAGTACAAAACGCGAAGTCATGATCGCAAATTTCGCCAACCCCGATCGCGCTGAAGAATCCGAAGCTGTCTTGATGTCTCTTTCAAACCGCCTCTTTCGCGAAAACGAAGATTCCGCCATCTATTTCTATGGTGTAACTAGTCGACAAAGCATTATTGATAACAGCGTCGGCACTTCTGCGCTTGTCACTTTCGTTGGTCTCTATCTGGGCGTTATCTTTCTGATTTCCAGCGCTGCGATCCTCGCACTCAAAGAACTTTCCGAAAGCACCGACAACCGCCAGAAATACACCATCTTGCGCAAAATTGGCGTCAGCGAAAAAATGCTTCACCATGCTTTGTTTTGGCAAATCTTCATTTTCTTCCTTTTTCCACTGTTGATTGCAATTATCCACTCAATCTTTGGTCTTCGATTCTGTAATCTTATCCTCTCAAGCTTGGGCGGTATCAACATTGCTGAATCTTTGCCGGGCGTCATGGCGATTCTACTCATCATCTATGGCGGCTATTTTCTCATCACTTATCTTTGTAGCAAAAGCATTATCAACGGACAACGCAACTAGTCTATGTTATAATAAAGAGCATGGAACTACTCATTATTGGTCTACTGCTCGTCACCATTGTTCTTTTACTTGTCCTTGTTGTTCGCAAACCCGTCGCGCGGATTGACACTTCTAAACTTGAAGAAAGGTTGATCCGCGTCGAGGGCGAACTCGATCGGCTAGTCCCAAAAATCGAGGAAGCATTTCGCGCGAATCGTAAAGAAATCTCCGACAATCTTCAATTAGTGCAAAAGACCGTCGACGTTCGTGTCAAAGACCTCCAGGACGAGAATTCCAAAAAACTCGACGAAATGCGCTTAACGGTCGACGAAAAACTGCAAAAATCTGTCGAACAACGTTTTAATACGAGCTTTAAGGCTATTTCAGAACAGCTTTCACAAGTCTATCGTGGTTTGGGCGAAATGAAAACCCTCGCAAACGGCGTTGGTGATTTGCGCAAAGTGATGGAAGGCGTCAAAACTCGCGGTATCTATGGTGAAGTTCAATTGGGCAACCTTGTTTCCGATTGTCTTTCTCCGGATCAATATTCCGAGAACATTATCACCAAAAAAGGGACAAGCGACCGGGTCGAATTTGCTATTAAGATGCCCGGCAAACACTCCGAGACCGTCTATCTCCCGATCGACTCAAAATTTCCGATCGAGAACTACTCGCGTCTCGTCGCCGCCTATGACGCTGGGGATCGTGAGTCGATCGAACAGACCCGCAAAGCTCTCGCTCTCGATGTGAAGGAACAAGCCAAAAAGATCTCGACCAAATATCTCGACCCACCGAGTACGACCGATTTTGGTGTCATGTTTGTTCCGACTGAAAGTCTCTATGCCGAAATCTTGCGTATTCCTGGACTTTCCGACCATATCCGCCAAAAGCACAATATCGTCATCTCTTCGCCTTCTACACTGCCGGTCATTCTTTCTGGACTCACTATGGGCTTCCGTAGCGTCGCGATCGAACAGCGCTCTGCCGAAGTCTGGCAAACCCTCGGTGCAGTCAAGGCGCAATTCTCTAAGTTCGGTGATCTGCTCGATGTTACAAAAAAGAAACTTCAAGAGACCGTCAATAAGATTGACTCCGCTGCCACTACTTCGCGCCAAATCGAGCGCAAGCTCAAGTCTGTTGAAACTCTGCCCGAATCCGAAAGCCAAAAACTAATTGGAAATTTGGAGGTTTGACATGAATCCCGACGACGCTTTTCTTTCTACTTGCGCTACCTGGATCCTCATTTTTCTTATCTATTCTTTTGTTGGCTGGCTTTTTGAAGTGGTTGTCGGAATTGTTTTACGGCACAAAATCACTAACCGTGGCTTCATGATCGGTCCGTTCTGTCCGATTTATGGTTTTGGCGCGCTGATTATCTCACTATTGCTCGGCCATATCCAGAACATCGCTGTGATTTTCTGCGTCGCTGTGATTGGCGCTACGATTCTCGAGTACACCACGAGCTACTTCATGGAGAAAACCTTTCGCGCGCGATGGTGGGATTATAGTCATGAATTTTGCAATCTTAACGGTCGCGTCTGCCTTAAGGCTTCGCTCATGTTTGGCCTCCTCGGTACTTTTGTCGTTTGTATTGCGAATCCTCTTTTGACTCACTCGATTGAATGTATCGATCCAGTTGTACGCGTCGCGCTTGCCGCCCTACTGCTCGGGTTTATGATTGCTGACTATTTGGTGTCGTTATGGCTAATGATTAATTTCCGCTTGACGGTCGGCTTAGTCTCTCGAGACGGTACAGAAGAAATTTCCGAACGCGTGCATGAAATCATCTGGGGCAAGGGTCCGCTCGAGCGTCGTATCGCGAAAGCCTTTCCGGACTACCAGCCTAAACGTGTCGTTAAAAAAACTTCTAAAAAATCTGCCAAGAAGGCTGCTAAGGCCTCCGCGAAAACATCAAAAGCTCGCAAACCTTCTCGTACGCGGTAATCTCCTGCTTGTCTTTCCAGTGAAATAAGTTAATATAATTGTATGTATAATCAATTTTCCGAATTTCTTAAAGACAAAAAACGCCTTTGCATCATTCAGGCCGAAAATCCCGATGGCGATTCGCTTGGCTCGGCGATAGCACTGGATTACATTTTGGGCGGCACGGAAAATTATCTCTATTGTCCAGTCGAGATCCCGAAATACCTACGTTATTTTTCGGATTGGTCGCGCATAGAAATTGATTTTGACTATCGTGCTGACGGTTATATTATCGTCGATACCGCATCAAGCATTTTGCTTTCTAAACTACTTGACGATGTAGCAATCAAGAATTGTCTGTATAGTAAACCCGTTCTCGTCATCGATCACCATGAAACCGCCGACGATCTAGATTTTCCACATACTTCCATCATCGAGCCGCGCCCGGCTTGTGCCGATTTAATTTACCAAATTGCTAAATCAAATGACTATCAGATTCCGCCAGAGGCTGCCGCGGCGCTTTATGCGGCGATCTCTTCTGATACATTAGGCCTCGTGAGCGCTTCCGTGTCGGCCGACACAATGCGCACGATGGCTGAGCTGATCGATCTTGGTGCCAACCCAGCTGAAATCGACGAGCGCCGACGCGATTTTATGAAAAAAACCCCACGCATTTTGGACTATAAGGCTGACCTTATCAAACGTGTCGAATATTCGCTTGGTGGTCAACTCGCTACGGTTCATATTCCGTTTGAGGAAATTCAAAAATATTCGGACGAATACAACCCGAATGTTTTAATTTTGGAAGAACTGCGCCTAGTTGAGGGCGTTGTCGTCTCAGTCGCCATCAAAACATATCCTGACGGCAAAGTGACTGGCAAAGTTCGCGCAAGCGCGCCCGTCGCTGAGCAAATTGCGGGCTATTTTGGCGGCGGCGGCCACCCTTATGCTGCCGGTTTTCGCACTTATGACTTGTCGTACGAAGATGTGGTCGCGGATATTGTCTCGATCCTGCCTGACCTTCTCGCCGCTTGCGAAACTGAGCGAACTGCCGTCGCAGAAGCAACCGACTATGTATAATATACTGACATATTTTATCCATCGTATATTGCGTATTCCTGTTCGACTGCGCGTCGCCTATGATAATAAGGTTAAGCATCCTGATCTTGCGGTTGTTTTTCTTCATGGCATTTCGGCAAATTCGGATACTTGGCGCACCACATTCCGCTTGCTTGCGAACGATCCAGAACTAAACTCTGTACGCGTGATTGCTTTGGATTTGCTCGGCTTCGGCAAATCGCTCCATGCAGATTGGCTCAAGTATAATTACGCCGAATATGATCACGCGCTCGAGCTTGCTCTTAGACGTCTACACCTGAAATGCCCCGTCGTCCTCGTCGGTCATTCAATGGGCTCACTCATCGCTGCAGATTATGCCACGAATTATACCTATTCTCCTGATCTTGCCGGACTGATTCTCGTCTCTCCGCCCGTTTTAATGGCTGAAGAATTGGCAAAACTGCCCGATCGTGTCTATACAAAATCCTACTCCTCGCTGCACAAAATCGCCACGACAATCCCGGCCGCCGAAGTTATTGCGCGGATCGCTCAACGTTTTACAAGTTTTCGCAGTTCTTACATTAAAACTACCGCTTTCGCGAACTCCATGGAAAACGTTATTTTGAATCACCATAACTACCAGACCTTTACTAAGATTCGTCTCCCTTCCTTAATTGTCCATGGCCATTTTGATCCGCTCGTCGTGCGCTCAAATTTAAAACGTGCCGCCAAGCAAAATCCGCGTTATCTTCGCTACGCCAGCGTGATCGGTCAGCACGACATTTCCGCGGGAAAGCGTGCTAAAATAATAGCAGAGTTAAAAGAGTATTTACACCATGCCAAACAAGCTAAAACTATATAACACCCTTAGTCGCAAAATCGAGACCTTCGTTCCTGCTGACGCTAATGAAGTCAAAATTTATACTTGCGGCCCGACCGTTTATAGTCAGCCGCACATCGGCAATTTTGCGGCCTACATCTATTGGGATCTACTCGTGCGCACCTTGCGCGCGGATGGTTATGGTGTAAAGCGCGCGCTCAATCTCACTGACGTTGGACACCTGACTTCTGACGCCGACGATGGCGAAGATAAATTAGAGAAAGGTGCGCGCCTAAGCGGCAAAACGGTCTGGGAGGTTGCGGATTATTACATCGAACGATACCTCAATGATTATCGTCTTTTGCACCTCACGCCACCAGAAGTGATCGCACGTGCGACCGACTACATTCCGGAAGAAATCGCGATCGTTGACATTTTGACCGAGAAGGGCTATACATACGAGACCAAGGATGGCATTTACTATGACACGAGTAAGTTCCCGCGTTATGCTGATTTTGCTAGGCTTGATCTCGAGCATTTGCGAGCCGGCGCACGCATCGAATTTTCCGACGAAAAACGCAATCCTTCCGATTTTGCAGTTTGGAAATTCATCCAGCCAAACGAAAAGCACGATATGCGTTGGGACTATCTAGACCGTCCAGGTTATCCAGGATGGCATCTCGAATGTTCGGCTATTATTCACGCCGAGCTCGGCGAGACTATTGATATTCACGCTGGCGGAGTTGACCATATCCCCGTTCATCATACTAACGAAATCGCTCAGAGCGAAGCTGCTTTTGAAAAACAACTAGCCAAATATTGGTTGCATTGCCATCATCTGACTAGCGATGGCGAAAAGATCTCTAAATCGCTCGGCAACGGTTACACTCTTGAGGATCTTGCGCGGCATGGATACTTGGCGCTTGATTTTAAAACCTGGGTCCTTCAGGGACACTATCAATCCGAACGTGATTTCAATTCCGATGGCCTCGAATCGGCCCGTGTTCGTCGCTTGAATTGGCGTAACCGCATTGCTCATTGCTACCAGCGTGCCGAAGAAGATTCCGCATTAGATTCCGCAGCTATCGATCCGGTCTTAGCCGCATTAAATGACAACTTGAACTCCCCGCTCGCGTTTGCTGCCGTCGATGCTGCCGGCAATCAGAACCTTGCCTTTTGGCGAGAAGTCGATCAACTTTTTGGCCTTGGACTGCTCGAAGATTCTCCGCGTTTGACGAAAGATCAACAAAACTTGCTGGATCAACGCGCACGGGCTCGCCTCCAAAAAGATTATGCGTCTTCTGATCAAATCCGCGATGCTCTCGCCGCTCAAAATATCGGCGTACTCGACTCTCCCGATGGCCAAATTTGGCAATATCTTCGCTAAATTTGTATCTTCATCATTCATGTGCTAAAATAAAATCTATGAATAAAATTATTGAGGTTAAAAACCTCACCAAAACCTATGGCAAACGCTCAACCGCATTTACGGCCTTAAAATCCGTCAGCCTTGATGTCTATGAAGGTGAATCAATCGCAATTGTTGGTAAATCTGGCTCGGGCAAATCCACATTCATTCACCTACTGGCCCTGCTCGATCGACCAACTTCCGGTACTTTACGGATTGACGGTATTGAATCGACCAAATTGCGCGCCCGTAAGCTAAACCAACTCCGCAACCATAGTTTCGGTTTCGTTTTTCAGCAATTTTTCATGAATCCGAGCGATTCGGTGCTTGAAAACGTTATGCTCCCGCTCAAAATCGCCGGCGTCAAACGTCGTAAACGCAAGAATCTCGCCTTGAAAGCCCTTCGAACGGTCGGACTAGAAGAAAGAGTGCGCAATAAAGCGAACGACCTTTCGGGCGGGCAGAAACAACGTGTCTGTATCGCGCGCGCAATTGTCAACGATCCGAAAATCATCTTCGCCGACGAGCCGACCGGAAACCTCGATTCCGCAACTGGTGATAAAGTTATTAAACTGCTCTTTGACGCCAACAAGAAAGGCGCTACGCTGATTATTGTGACGCATGACGAAGATCTCGCTAAGCTTTGCAGCCGCCAAGTCCGCATTATGGATGGACGCATCGTCGAAGATACTGGCTCTAAACTATCTAAAGAGCCTGAGTCCGTTCAGTCTAGCAAAAGCACCAAGACGGCTAAAACCGCTAAAACCACTAAAGCTAGCAAGACCGCCAAGAAAGGAACCAAACAATGAGCTTCTTTGAACTAATCCGCACTGCGAACCACAACCTCTTTCGTAACAAGGCACGCACGTTTTTGACGATTTTGGCAATTTTTATTGGTAGTTTTACCATTATTTTGAACGCTGCGATTAACACTGGCGTAAACTCCTTCATCGATGAGCAGACCGCTAGTCTTGGCGGAGAAGACTATATCATGATTATGCCTGGCGGATCAGTTGGTATGATGAACTCGCTTATGAACTCGAACGATCCGGTCGAGTATAATCCCAACCAGACCCTCACCGCTATGAACGACGAGCAGCTCGAAAAACTCGCTAAAATTGACGGTTTCAACAAAGACGATTTTTACATCGCCAAGAATATTCCGGTCGAGTACATTACGAGTGGCAAAACCGACAAAAAATACAACATCACGGTCGGTGCTATGCCTCCTGGGGATTTCAAAATTGCTACGACCGCCGGCTCATTGCCCTCCCCTGATACTAAGAACTACGAAATTACGCTCCAATCTGGTTTCCCGAAAGCCCTTGGCTTTTCCTCCGACGAAGATGCGATCGGCAAAATTGTCACCTTGACCATTCTTGACCCCGTCACAAATAAACCGATCAATTACGACGTTACGGTCGTTGGCGTCCAGGCCCCAGGCGTAGTCGCCGTCAACGGTGCCGTGATTAGTCGCGCGCTCGAAGATGTCATGTATGCAGATGGGACGAAAAACTACCCCGCCGAAATGAAGAATCTCGCCTACGCGATCCAGACTCGCTTTGACACCACGAAATATACCGAGTCCGAGATCAAAGCTATCCTTGAGGAAAATGGTTTTTATGGTGTGACTGTTTCCGACATGATGGGTATGATTCGCACTTTCTTCGATGTTATCATGATTGTCTTTACGGTCTTCGGCGGTATTGCTTTACTTGCCGCCTCGATTGGCATCGTGAATACTTTGCTTATGTCTGTCGAAGAGCGCACGCGCGAAATCGGCCTCGACAAAGCCCTTGGTATGTCCTCGATCAAAGTCTTCTTTGAGTTCGCTTTTGAAGCAATCGCACTTGGCTTCTGGGGGTCAGCGTTTGGCGTTTGTGTTGCGATCGTTATCGGCAACATCGCCAATGTCGCTGTTCATAGCCCGGGCGGGTTTCTCGAAGCATTCCCGACCTTTAATCTCTTTGAATTTACCCCAGGTAACATTATCCCGATCATTATCGTAGTCATGATTATTGCTTTGCTCGCTGGCACTGTTCCCGCGATTAAAGCCGCCCGTAAGAATCCAATTGATGCTTTGCGCTACGAATAATATATCACCAGACGAATAATAAATGAGCAAAAACCGCAGAAACCCGCAATTATGCTGAAAAAACCGGAAGAATATATCACAGAACGCATAAAGATCGATAAACTCATTCCTGGCGGACAAGCACTCGGGACTCTTGCCAGCGGCAAAAAAATCTTCCTTTGGAATGCTCTGCCAGATGAGGAAGTCGTCGCAGCGCGCATTACGAAAGAGAAGAGCTCCTTTGTGGAAGCGATTGCGACTAAAATCGACCATCCATCGGCGTATCGAATTGCGCCACGAGACGATTGCTTCCTCTCGACTTCACCCTGGCAAATCATGACCTATGAGCTTGAGCTTTTCGCCAAGCGCGAACTCCTCATTGAACTTTTTCGTCAACATCACCTTTCGTATCCAGAAACTGAAATTTTGCCAGTCCAGACCGACCGCCGCGAGTTTTTCTATCGCAATAAGATGGAGTATGCGCTTTATTATGATCATGCGAGCGCCAAAATCTATCCAACTTTTCGGGCTCGTGGTAGCCACCAAAAGGTTATTGCTCACACTTCAAGTCTCGAGCGATCCGAGATTTTTGCGCGTGCGCAAGAGATCGTCGCCGATTTAAACGCTCGCGGCGAAGAAGCGCATAAGTATCAATCTCTTCTGCTTCGCTGCGACCAAAACGGCCAAGTTAGCGGCGGCTTGCTCGAAAACCACCGTCCGCACCCACAATTTGCACAACTTACGGACACAATCCTCGGCGAGATCTATTCCTACTCGCCAAACGGTTTTTTCCAGATCAACTTGCCAGTCTACGAACTTGCCTTGCGTGAAATTGCGCAGCATATCGTGACGGATCAAGTCTTAGATCTGTATGCCGGAGTGGGGACGATCGGCCTATCGGTTGCGCGCGACCGTAATCTTGTTCTCGTCGAATGCGACAAATCGGCCTATCGCGAACTTGAGCAAAATTGCCAAAATACTTCCGCACGGCCAGTTCTTGCAAAGTCCGAGGCTGCGCTTGGTTATATTCAGCCCATGCAAACCGTTATTGTCGATCCGCCTCGCGCCGGATGTCGTCCAGAGTTACTAGAAAAATTTCTAGAGGTTCGACCGATACAGATCGTCTATCTATCTTGCAACCCTGCTACGCAGGCGCGTGATCTTGCCATTCTGCTTGCCGGCTATTCCATCAAAAAAGTGATACCTTTCAATTTTTTTCCGCGCACGCCGCACCTTGAGAATCTCGTCATCCTGGAGCGCAAATAAATGCCCCTGAATCAAGAACAACAAGCCGCAGTCGAATATCTGGAGGGCCCACTCCTCGTCCTCGCTGGTCCCGGCACGGGCAAAACACAGCTTCTCTCCGCGAAGGTGGCCTACATTCTTGAGCATACCGATGCGAACCCAGAGAACATCCTCTGTCTGACTTTTACCGATGCTGGGGCCGAAAATATGCGCGACCGTCTTCAGACCATGATCGGTGAAGCTGCGCTGAGCGTGAATACCTATACCTATCACGCGTTCGGCGCTAACTTGCTCGATCGTTATAAAACTTACGCCGAAACCCTCGATCGGAAACTCGATGCGCCAATCGACCAGACCGTCCAGTATAAAATCGTCGCCGATCTTCAAAAAAAGTTACCTGCAACCGATATTCTGAAATCCGCCGCGACCAAAGATCTTGTCGATACGATCGCGAACGCCAAATCCGCCCGCTTGACGGCTGCCGATCTGCGCAAGATCGCCGAGACCAATATCGAGGATAGTAACGCGATTAGTGCCGAACTCTCGCCGATCTTCTTAGGTGCACCGGCCCGTTGTAAATTTGACGTAGCGCTCACCCAAATTTATCAACCTACCCTCGAAATTTTAGCCAAATACACCTCGCCCGATCCGATCGCTGGTTCGATAGAGCGCACTGCGAATACGATGGCGCGTGAGCTGAACTCTGTTATTGACGAAGCTGCGTCCGCTGCAAAGCCCAGTGTCCAGCCCCTCTCGGCTTGGAAGCGTAAATATCTCGAAACCAGGGAAACTGACGCGGGAATTTCCTACCGCCTTTCCGACACAATTGCGAATAGAAAACTGCTTTCGCTCGCCGGAGTGATGGAATCGTACGATCAGCATCTTCGCGCAAACGGCCTCTTCGACTTTAGCGATATGATTGAATATGCGATTCATTATCTTAAAACCGATCCTGGCTTTCGCGCAAACCTCTCCGAACTCTTCCAGTACGTTCTGCTCGATGAATTCCAGGACACAAATACCTCGCAATTTGAGCTGATTCGTCTCCTTACCGACTACGAAAAGCCCATCATTATGGCCGTAGGCGACGACGATCAGGCGATTTATGAGTTTCAGGGTGCGAATGCCTCGAACCTCATGGATTTTCAGAAACATTTTGATGCTAAAATTATTACTTTGATTAAGAATTACCGCAGTAATGGCGAAGTCCTTGCTCTTTCGCAAAAGATCGCAGCCCAAATCAACGATAGTTTTGCCAAAAACTATCAGATCGATAAAAATCTTCATTCAATGCAAGACGAATGGAATGGTGCTCCGAAGTGGCCACAGATCTCGCGTCACGAATTTCCGAGTAGCGAGGCTGAATATTTTTGGATTGCGCAAAAAATCCGTGATCTGATCGACGGCGGCGAAGATCCGACCGAAATCGCAATCCTCGCGCCGAAGCATAAAAACATTATTCCACTTTTACCATACCTGAAGGCGCAGCATCTCGATATTACTTACGAAAAGCGCGACAACCTCCTCCAAGACGCCAAAATTCGACCTTTGCTTACGCTCGCACGATTTATTTCTGCGCTGGCGTCCGGTCTTCGCCCGCTTCACCAACTTCTTGAAATTTTGTCCTTTGATTTTTGGCAAATTCCGCCCGCCGAAGTCATCCGCTCAGTCGAATTTGCTCGTAATGATCAATCCAGCGCAACAAAATCCACCTTAGACTATTTAGCTGGTGAACCTAAATTAGCGTCTCTAGGCAATTTCTTTGCCGCCCTCGCAACTAAGTCCGCGACGGTGCCGCTCGAGCTCTGGCTCGATTATCTCATCGGCGCACGCCCGCTCGACGGCTGGACCTCGCCCTACCTCGCCTATTTTCAAAAAACCGCCAGCGATGCCGAATTGCTCGAATTCTACGATGGCCTTTCGACTCTGCGCCAGACCGTTCTCGCTCACGCGAAGAACCTTCACCCGTCCCAGCCCGACCTCATGCCGACCCTCGCCGATTTTGTGGCAACGCTTGACGACTATGAGAGCGCCGGCTCCGAAATTATGCGCATTAGTACCTATCGCGACACTGGTCAAGCCATCCAAGTCATGACCGCTTTTAAGAGTAAAGGCCTCGAATTTAAGCATGTCTTCCTCACGTCGGTCGACGATGCCGCGTGGGGCAAGGCAAAAGGGAATAATAACCTCCTTGCTCTCCCGAAGAATCTCGTTCAAATTCGCCATACCGGCATTAGTGACGACGAAAAGCTCCGGGTTTTCTTTGTTGCCGTGACCCGAGCAAAACAATCGCTCTATCTTACTAATGCCCGCGTCAACGCGAGCGGCAAAGAGATCCATCGCCTCTCCTATCTCCAAGAAGAAAGTCGTGAAAGTGCCTCGAACCTCTCGCCCTTTTTGCCCGAATCTGCCCAGAATATCCAAATCCACGCTCAAGACCTTTCATCCGCCGAGAAAATCGAGACAAAGCGCCTCAACTGGATTTCCGCCTATCAGCAAAATCTACCTGACGATATTTTGCCCCTCCTCCGTGCGCGCATGTCTTCATACCGTCTTTCGGCGTCCGATTTGACTAGTTTTATCGATCTGACGTTCGCTGGCCCCGAAAAAACTTACCAGCGCCGCGTCTTGCATGCTCCCGACGAACCAGCTAATTTTTCGATCTACTACGGCAATCTCCTCCACGCCACTTTTGAACAAATTACTAATCAAAAACTTGACGACGCCGCTGCTCTGGAGTTTTTCCAGAGTAATGCTGCTCACGTCGCCCTCGAGCCGGAAGAACGTCAAAACCTCATCGAGAAAGGCACGCATAGCCTCGAAATCGCCCTGCGTGAATTCCGCTCGATTATTCGACATGAGCACGCCAAGGCTGAAGTTAATCTCGCCTCTGAGCGCCCAGTTCTCGATAATGTTCCGCTCACCGGCAAGATCGATCATATCGAGCTCGACCCTGCGGCCAAAACCCTTGAAATCTATGACTATAAAACCGGCTCTCCGCATTCCGGCAAGTGGAACTCCGATCCTACGCTCTATAAATATCGCTTACAGCTTGGGTTCTACAAGCTCCTGCTCAATCTCTCCCCGACCTATCACAATTACAAGATTTCCCGCGGTCATATCCTCTTCGTTTCGGCTGACGAAAAGAACGATAACCAGGTTTTTGATGCGGTCTATGAATATAACGACGATGACGAGCGAGAGCTGAAACAGCTAGTCAAAGCTGTCTACTACCAGCTCACTACGCTTGATTTTGTTAATGACCCCGAGCTTTTCCTGCCACCAGATGAAAACGCTCGACTTCCGCAAATTCACGCTTTTGTCGAAAAAGTACTTGAAAAATCACAAAAATCTTCCGACAATACCCAGAAATTAGCAAATTCGGCCAAAAAGTATTGACAAAATAGAAATCTTTGATATAATAAAGAGATAGGGCAATTTCGTCCTATTTTTCGCACCTTTGTGGTAGAGAAGGTAGCTCATAGAAAGGGGGACTATGCGTGGGGATCTATTATGGCCAGGACGGACGTCCGTATACGTCGGAAAAGGACGCGTTCATGGCTGGGGCTAGCACCAGCACCAGCACCGTTCATACCGCGACCGATGGTACGGTCCACGAGACCGAACTCGCCAAGCGCGAGTATGAGTGGAAGCAGATGCACCCGTGGGGCTAAACGCCCGCTAGCACGACCTTAAGCAACTTCTTCTAAAACGTTCCTAAACTAAACCTCGATCTCTTACAATTTCTACCAAAAATCCCTGCTTCGAAAGAAGCGGGGATTTTCTCTGTCTTCTAGTCTTCTACTACCCGAAGAAACTCCACCTGGCTCCTGAGCGCGACTAATCCTACTCAGCTTTGGCCTTTTCGGCTTTCTTCGCAGCCTCTTTTTCGGCCTTTTTTGCCTTATTCCCAAGCGTAGCCCGCAATTTTGCAGCGCGCTCTGCACGAGCCTTGAAGCGGTCAACGCGACCTTCGGTATCGATAATCTTTTCTTCGCCAGTATAGAACGGGTGTGAAGCCGAAGAAATCTGCACCTTGATTAGTGGATATTCTTTACCATCTTCCCATTTGATGGTCTCTTCGCTTTGTGCAGTCGAACGAGTCAAGAACGAATAATTCGCCGCCTCATCCATGAACACGACAGAGCGATATTCTTTAGGTTGTACAACTTTATTACTCATAATTCACCCTAGTTTACCACACTTACTCTCTAAAGTAAAGGGAATTAAAACAACTTTCGAATCGCCCAGTAGTAGAAAAATATTTGACATAACTTAATAGTTTCGCTATAATGAAAAAGTAAATTATTAAACGAAACAGCTATGGGAGGTTTCCTGATCTTTTCTAGATCTGTCCCATAGCAAAGCGAAAGGATAACCAAATGACCGTCGATCCAAAAAATATCGATATCAAAGCCCTCCTCGATGCGGGCGCCCATTTTGGCCACAAAACCAGCCGCTGGCACCCGAAGATGGCGCCGTACATTCATAGCAAACGCCAAGGTGGCCATATTATCAACCTTGAGAAAACCGTCGAGGCTCTCGAAGCTGCTCTTCCTGAGCTGACCAAGATCACCGCAAGCGGCAAAAAGATTCTCTTTGTCGGTACCAAAAAGCAGCTTAAAGATATTACGAAAGCCGCTGCAGAATCGGTCGACATGCCGTATGTAACGGTTCGTTGGGTTGGTGGTATCTTGACTAATGTCGAAACCGTGAACCGTCAAATTAAGAAGCTTAAAGACCTCGAGCGTCGCATGGCTTCCGGCGAACTGGAAGCCCGCTATTCTAAGCTAGAAGTACAGCGCTATCAAGAAGAAATTGACCTCTTGAACGAACGTTACGGCGGTATCAAAGACATGAACGAACAGCCGGCGGCTTTGATTGTTGTTGACGCCTGCCAGGACAAGAACGCCGTTAAAGAAGCAAATGCTCTGCATATCCCAGTCTTTGCCATCACCGACACTAACGTTGACCCAACAAATATTGATTACGTCATTCCTGCGAACGACGATGCGATTAAATCCGTCCAGCTTTTGCTAGACTATTTTGTTGCCGCAATCAAAGCTGGCGAAATCAAGAAATAATTTAATTCTAGACTTCATACTAACAATCTAAGGAGGAACATGAGCGAAGAACTCAAAGCAAAAGCCGGAGAAGTGAAAGCTATCTCCATTGAATTGATCAAAAAACTCAAGGAGCTCTCCGGAGTTGGCCTGACAGACGCAAAACAGGCCCTCGTCGAAGCGAAGGGAGATTTCGACAAAGCCCTCGACGCCATGCGCAAAAAAGGTATGACGAAGGCGGAAAAACGCGGCGACCGTGAGACTAGAGAAGGAATTATCGAAAGCTACGTGCACGACGGCCGCCTAGGCGCCATCGTAGAGGTCAACTGCGAGACCAGTTTCGTTGCCAAAACTGATGAGTTCAAGGATCTAGCACACAAGCTCGCCATGCAAATTGCCTCTATGAACCCAGTCTACGTCTCTATTGACGACATTCCCGAAGATGTTTTGAATGAAAAGAAAAAAGAATTTGAAGCCAATTTTCATGGTCCTGAAAACATGAAAGACCAAATCATCGGTGGCCAAGTGAAAAAAGCCTTCTCTGATAAGGTTCTCATGGAACAGCCCTACATTCTCGATGATAATCTTACTGTCGCGCAGTTTATCAAAGAAGCCATCGCTAAAACTGGTGAGAATATCACGGTCCGTCAATTCAAACGTCTTGAGCTTGGCGTCACGGAGTAGATACTATCTAAGCGTTGCGAGAGGAAGTCTTGTGACGCTTTTTATAACTAAGCCCCGAAGGAGGTGAACAACTATGTTCGACGAAACAGAATATCGCAAAGCGATGGAGGTGGCGGTCGCGCGCTTTAACGAAGAAATGAAAAAAGTGCGCACTGGCCGCGCTCATCCCGACATGTTAGCTAGCATTAAAGTCGAGGCTTATGGGCAGTTCATGCCACTCAATCAAGTTGGCAACGTTACTGCTTCCGGCGGCACTATGCTCCAAATTACTCCGTTCGACCCCAGCACGATTCAGGCAATTGCCGCCGCGATTCGTAATGATGCTTCGCTCGGTCTGAATCCTTCCGATGATGGTCACGTCGTCCGCGTACCAATCCCTGCTCTGACCGAAGAGCGCCGCAAAGAAATTGTCAAAACTACCTCCGCCAAAGTCGAAGACGCCAAAATCGCTATTCGCAATATCCGCGAAGACGCGCGCAAGGAGCTTAAGGCCGCCGAGTTGCCCGAAGATATTAAAAAACGCGCCGAGAAGACCGTCGACGACCTCACGAAAACCTTCACTGACAAAATCGACGAGGCTTTCAAGGCTAAAAGCGCGGAGATCATGGCGCTCTAATGGCAGGAGAGCTTGTACATCTCGGCTTCATTGCCGATGGCAATCGTCGTTGGGCGCGCGAACGCGGGCTTCCAACGCTTCAGGGTCACAAAAAGGGTTTCGATAATGTCGAGATGATCATCGACAACCTTCTCGACACTGAGGTAAAGTTTGTTTCCTTCTTCGTTTTCAGTACTGAAAATTGGGACCGTTCGGAAGAAGAGGTTTCCTATCTTATGAAGCTGCTCGACGATTCAATTGAGCGCATGGGCAAAAAAGCCCAAAAACAGAATGTCCGCATCGTCATCATGGGACGTCCAGACCCAGTCGATCCCGCGCTCTGGCAACGTATTATGAAGGTCCAAGAAGACACCAAAGACAATACCCGCCTCACGGTCTGCTACTGTTTTAATTACGGCGGAAAATGGGAGATCGCCGACGCCGCCGCTAAAATGTTCGCTGCTGGCGAGACTAACTTCACGCCCGATAGCTTCCGCAAATACCTCTATCATCCCGAGGTCCCCGATTGCGATATGATTGTGCGCACGAGCGGTGAAGAACGCATCTCTGGGTTTCAGCTCTGGCGTGCTGCTTATTCTGAATTTTTCTTCATCGAAAAACATTTTCCCGCGCTCGAGCCGGTCGACGTCCAGCTTGTCCTCGACGAGTTCCATAGCCGTCAGCGTCGTTTTGGAAAATAGGTTTTTGGAAACCAACTTTGAGTGCCTAGCTTGGCTCGCAAATATCTATCATATTATATCTACCTACTAGAGGATACTACTACTGAGTGAGGCAGCGAAGGGGGGTGGCACCTGAAAGCCGATTGATGTCGACACGAGAAGGAGCAGTGTCTTCAAAAATACCTAAATATATTACACTGGGTATTGCGGGACGATCTGAGTATTGGACAAGTACTGGCACTTTGCTCCACAGATTAGCCATCCTACCGCTCCTATCGCTACCGCTTTCCTTTAGATAATCTCCAGTTCGATTAAAGTAGAAGGGTGCAGAATTTATATCGTAATCTATTTCGCCATTCGTCCAATTAGCAGGACCGTATCCGCCATTGATCATCTTAGTAACTTCCCATCCGTAGCTATTTAGTAAGTTCCAATAGCTGTCTTCAACCATTATGCCGATATTGTCGCCATATCCGTCTTCAGCTAATTCTACTTTGGCATTTGGTAGTTGCCAGTGCTTGATTAGCTTTTTAGCTTATCTGTCCTAAGCACTGGCAACTACCAAGCGGAAAGAGAGAATGGATCGCTGACGATTCTGAGACTGGTGGTCATTGGGGAAATGTTATTCCAGTCCAGAAAAGTCTCTATGGTCTGTTATACAATTATTATGGCTGGATCCTTCCCGACAATAGCTTCTATAGGTCTAGCAACTGGGCCTATGAGGGGACAACGTATAATACCTATATTACGCCGTTTTATCTTAACGCTAGTGGAATGGTCTATGGGAGAGATACAAATTTTGACTCGTTGCAAGATCCAGCAGATGTAGGTTTTTACTGGTCTAATCGTCGAGCAAAAGAAAAGATTTACACGTATGTGTACGGACGTACTGTAGGGTACACGGAATTCTCTAGCCACAACCCCAAGCGTGCTTACTCCCTTCGCTGCCTCACTCAGTAGTAGTATCCTCTAGTAGGTAGATATACTATGATAGATATTCTGCCTTTGTTGTATATAGAGTCCCTTGGGATTTTTCCACACACACCATACTTTTAGCTCCTAAAATCGAAAACCATAGTATAATAAAGATTATGAATATTGTTTTTGGGATTATTATTGGTCTAATTATTTTGATGTTACTTGTGATTGCGCACGAATTCGGACATTTTATCATGGCTAGACGTAGCGGGGTCAAAGTTAATGAATTTGGCATTGGATTTCCTCCACGCGCTGCCGCCTGGGTAAAACGGCCCGTACAAGTTAAAGATAAAAATGGTGATACAATCGAAAAACAAAAATGGGTACGCATCCCTAAATCCGACTGGGAAAAGCCCCAGGATTCACTGGTTTTTAGCCTTAATTATCTTCCGATTGGTGGCTTCTGTGCAATGGACGGCGAATCCGACGCCGACACGCGAAAAGGTACCTTCGGAGCAACTAGCTTCTGGAATAAAACTAAAATCCTCTTCGGCGGCGTTTTGATGAATTGGTTGATCGCCGCCATCCTTCTTACGGTTCTCGCCCTGACGGGTATGCCGCAATTTTTGCCCAACCAATTTAAGATTGATAGCGATGCTACTGCCGTCGATGTTGCACGCTTCGCGCGAGTTGCCGAAGTTATGGAGGGTTCCCCTGCCGCCCAAGCCGGCTTTCAGCCTAGTGACGAAATTATCGCCGTCAATGGCGAAAGTGTTGCCTCCGCTCCTGAGGTTATCTCGATTGGCGACGCTCACGCCGGCGAAACTGTTACTTACAAAATCCGTCGTGACGACGCCGAGCAGGAGTTATCCGTAAAACTGAACGACCACGATGCGCCTTATGTCCTCGGCGTTTCGATTGAGAGCTACGGACAGACTCTCGTCCGTTCAACCTGGTCTGCACCAATCGTCGGAATTGGCACTACACTTCAGCTCACTGGCGAAACTTTCCGTAGCCTAGGCGATCTCGTTTGGAATGTCGTTTCCGGAGTAGTACGGCAGTTCAGCTTTAACGAAGAAGTTCGCGAGGTTGGTCGTAACGAGCTGGCCGATGCTGGTGACTCCGTCTCTGGCCCGGTAGGGATCGTTGGCGTTATTTTTCCGCAGTTCGTCAGTGCCGGTGCAACGAACCTAGCTTTTCTCGCCGCTCTGATCTCCGTCTCCCTTGCCTGCATGAACGTTTTGCCAATCCCAGCGCTTGACGGTGGTCGGTGGCTACTCATTGCCATTTATAAACTTCGTCACAAAAAACTCACCAAAGAAACCGAGGAAAAAATCGTTTCCCGCGCCTTCGCCGTACTACTTGGGCTGATCGTGATTATTACCGTCTTAGACGTCATGAAACTTTTCTAGCTATGACCACAGGAAGACACTTCGCCAAACTCCGTCGTTTTCGCCTCGATTGGCGCAAGATCGAGTACGTTTGCCTTGTTACACTCTGGGCCGGTCTATCGCTCACTTTGAGCCAATTCGTCGTTCTTCAGCCGATGATTCTCATTCTTGGTGAACGCATTACTTTACCGTTCTGGATGCTGGTTTATTACCTTTTGTCATACGCGCTTATGCTCGTTTTGATCATTGTCGCTCCGCCTTACCTATATCGTATCATCCAAAGCGTCTGCGCTAGAGCTCAAAAACGCCATGCCGTCAGAAAATCCAACTCTAGGAAGCTCAGGAAAAATAGTCCCTCCGAGAAAACTGCCAACCTAGAAGAATCTAGCAAACCTCTCAGCCTGCAAACCTACACTATCGCAACCAATCCCGAGGAGCTTGGCGTTTCGCAACCGATTACGTTCGTCGATATCGGCCTCGCCCCGATTGGCTACGTTGTTTACGGAGTTATCGCAGGGCTAATCGTCAACTTGATGAGCGTTTTCCCGTGGTTCAACCCCGATCAAACCCAAGACGTAGGCTTTTCTGGCTACATTGCCGGTTTTGATCGGATCTACGCCATGCTCGCCATTGTCTTTCTTGCGCCTATCGCCGAAGAAATCCTGATGCGGGGTTGGCTTTATGGCAAACTACGCGACCATCTAAAGATCTTGCCTGCTATCTTGATCACTTCGCTACTCTTCGCTTTTCTCCATGGTCAATGGAATGTTTCTGTCAGGGTCTTCGTGCTCAGTTTCATCCTCTGCTTTCTTCGTGAAACCACTGGCTCGATCTGGGCTGGTATTCTCCTCCATATTCTCACCAACGGTATCGCATTTTATAGCATCTACATCGGCGGCTTTTAATTTCA
The DNA here is from genome assembly GCA_964469535.1 of uncultured Candidatus Saccharibacteria bacterium. Lineage (GTDB taxonomy): Bacteria > Patescibacteriota > Saccharimonadia > Saccharimonadales > Saccharimonadaceae > Nanosyncoccus. The sequence goes on along the minus strand of CAYXZG010000001.1, from coordinate 34,551 downwards.
ACATTCTAGGTCTTTCGTGTTATAATTAACCCATTATGCGTCTAAGTCAATCATTCATCAAAACTCTCCGCTCCGCCCCAAAAGAGGAGTCTGCACGTGGTGCGCAATATCTTTGTCGTGCCGGTTACGTCCATAAAGAACTTGCCGGAGTTTACGATTATCTACCGCTTGGTTTGCTTGTGCTTGACAAAATTAAAGCCATCATTCGTGAAGAGCTGAATCGTATCGGCTGTCAAGAAGTTCTGATGTCAACTCTCCAAAATCCTGAACCTTGGCAAAAAACCGATCGCTGGGATATTGAGAAGATGGATATTTGGTTTCGCACGCAACTAGCAGCCGGTGGCGAGCTCGGTCTCGCTCCGACCCACGAAGAACCGATGACGAACCTGCTCAAATCTTATGTTTCCAGCTATAAGGATCTCCCGATTTATGTCTATCAATTCCAAACTAAATTCCGCAATGAGCTGCGCGCTAAATCTGGTATCATGCGTACGCGCGAGTTCATCATGAAGGATCTTTATAGCTACAGTGCCGACGAAGCTACGCACGACGCATTTTATCACCAAGTCGAACAGTCCTATAAGCGTATTTATGAACGTCTCGGCATCGGCGATTGTACCTATCAGACCTTCGCGAGCGGTGGCGTTTTCTCGAAATATAGCCATGAGTTTCAAACCGTCGTCGAAGTTGGCGAAGATACGATTTATTATAATCAAGACAAAAGTGTAGTTTTGAATGAAGAGGTCCTAAACGACGAAGTCTTGGGCGAACTCGGCGTCAAACGTGAAGACTTACAGTCGATTCGAGCTGCCGAAGTCGGTAACATCTTTACGCTCAAAACGAAATACACTGCTCCGCTCGGTCTCGACTTTAATGACAGAGATGGTGGGCGTAGACCTGTCCTTATGGGCTGTTATGGCATTGGTGTTTCACGTCTCATGGGCGTCATTGCCGAGAAATTCGCCGACGACAAAGGTCTCATCTGGCCGGAGAGCATCGCTCCATATCAATACTATCTTATCGGCATCGGTGACGCTGGCACGAAGCAAGCCGAAGCCTTTTATCAAAAGCATCAAGACGTTACGCTTTTCGATGATCGTGATTTGCGTCCGGGCGAAAAATTTGTCGACGCCGAATTGCTTGGTATCCCTCAACGCGTAGTGATCAGCGACAAAACTCTCTCCGAGAATGTCGCCGAAGTCATCGATCGCCACACTGGCGAAAGCCGGCTTCTGCCGCTTGCCGAATTGTAAGCCGTAGAAAGAGCGTCTGTCCTCAGGTTCAATAAAATTCTCAAGCAAGCAAAGCTCTAGAATAAAATGCGGGGCCGGCTTTAGCCGGCCCCGAACGCAACCTTTCAGCGCCAAATAGACAACATTTTGCGATATGCATACCTGACCCCCTCGCGCAATTGCTCGATTCCTAAATCAGCCACACCGGCATGTCTCGCAGTCGCAATCCGCGCAGCAGTTGCAGGTCTTGTCTTTCTTGTTGACAATCTCAACTTCATCCGCTCGAACCGTTCTCGCCTCCGCGTACGCCGTGCTCGGCAGCGGAATTGAGTTCGCACAATAAGCGATGCGCGTATTCACCTCGTCCGCAAGATAGTCCTCCAAGCTCGGCGCGATCAGGCGGCTGGAATTATTCACGTTAATTTCGTAATAAGTCCGCTCCAGCGCATAGACTTGATCGTCCAATACGACGCGCTCGTAGGTCTCAATCCTTTGGCCATAACCACCTGAGTAGGGCGAGGAGGATCCTTTAAAGAACCATTTTCTGTCCGGCTCAGACGCATTATAGGGCGGAATTGTCACTATGCCATCATGCACGCCGCCAGGAGACCAATAGCCATTTGTGTCCGGATCATGCTCGGGGCTCAGCGTGAGGTCCGCACAATAGAAATAGGTCTCCTCGCCGTCCTCATCGACCCAGAGCATCACATCTCCCGTCATTTGAAAAGCATTCAGCACGCCTGTCGCTCCTGCGCGCATCTCTTCGGCCTGCGCCAGCTTTTCATCCGCCACTAGAGAAAGTTGGCGCGCCTGGTAGAATTCCAGCACCGCCACCAGCAGAATCAGCCAGCATACCGTCAGACCGAGCCCGAAGCGGTGACGGTACACCCATGTTTTTACCATCTCACCAACATTCGGCTTCGTCTCTTTTGTCTTTTTGCTCATCATCTTACCTCCTTGAAATCGCCCCGCCACTTCTCTTGAAGTCCAAGATCCTTAAAGCTATCTAGAAATCAAAAAGAACCAGGCAGTAGCCTTATCTCTCCATTGTATCACAGATCATGAGAAAAGTCAATAGTTTTGTATTAAACCACTGTTTTGGCAATAAAAAGTATCGCGATCAGGAGGTAGTTGAAAAACTTTACTTTTTTTCATAAGAATGATAAACTCTTCATAGTTATGAAAAAGACAATTAACCTTACTCCGGCAGGCTACGCCGAATTAGAACAAGAATTAGCCGATCTCATTGCCCAAAGGCCCGCTATTGCTGAGCGTTTAGCAACCGCCCGCGCTTTTGGTGACCTCTCTGAGAACCAAGAGTATACGGATGCTCGTGCCGAACAGAAGAACGTCGAGAATCGCATTCTGGAAATCCAGGAAACTCTCAAAAACGCCGTCTTGATCAAATCGCGCAAATCTGACAAAGTCAATATCGGCTCAACCGTTGAAATCACTATGTCTGGCAAAAAGTTCACTTATACCGTCGTCGGGCCCGTCGAAGCGAATCCTCTTGAAGGTAAAATTTCTCATGAGTCGCCACTAGGTAAGCAGCTTCTCGGCCGCAAAACCGATGACACGTTCGAATTTAATGGCAAGAAAGTCACGATTAACGCCATTAGCTAAGAACTTCCTATTCTAGTCGCCGAAAACATGCTATAATATAGTACATGACGACACTAAACGATTATCGCAACGAACGCATCAAAAAACTTGAAGAGATTCGCGCCCTCGGCATCGATCCCTATCCTGCCAAGTCCTATCGTAACACAAAAATTTCAACCATCCTGAATCATTTTGAAGAAAAAGATGGCCAAGTCGTTTGCATCGCTGGCCGTATTACTGCTATCCGTTCCTTTGGTAAAATTGCTTTTCTCAAAGTTCGCGACTATTTTGGTGAAATTCAAGTCTTTATGAAAAAAACCGATACCGTCCGCGAAGGGCATTTTGGACTTGATAAGCTGCGCTTACTTGATACGGGCGATTTTATTGAAGCTGAAGGCAAAGTCGGACGCTCTAGCACAGGTGAAATTTCGGTTTTTGCCGACGAAGTGCGCCTATTGACCAAATCCTTACGTCCACTTCCGGGCTATGACGGCTTCACAAACAAAGAAGAGCGCTATCGCCGTCGCTATGTTGACATGAACGTTAACCCCGAGGTTCGCGAACGTCTCGTGCGCCGCTCGAAATTTTGGCAAGCCACTCGCGAATATCTGACTCGTGCCGGCTTCGTCGAAATCAATATCCCTATCCTCGAAAAAACCACTGGGGGCGCCGATGCGACACCGTTCGTCACGCACATGAACGCACTTGATGAGGATTATTATCTACGCATTTCTCATGAATTGCCATTGAAACGCCTTCTTGGCGGCGGCTTTGACAAAGTCTTTGATATTGGGCCTCGCTTTCGCAACGAAGGCGTCGACGACGAGCATCTGCCCGAGCATGTTGCCATGGAATCCTATGCGGCCTACGAAAATTACGAAGATGGCATGGCCTTTTACGAAGAAATGATCAAGTATGTCGCCCGCGAAACCTGGGGCACGCTCAAATTCAATGTCGGCGGCTTCGAGGTCGACCTCGATCAAACTTGGCCACGCATTAAATATGCTGATCTGCTCCGCAAAGAATTTGACATTGATGTCTTCAAGCTTGATCGTGAAAAAGCCTTCAAAATTCTCCGAGAGCACGATATTCAGCTCGATCCTTCCGTCGCTGATTCGCGCGTCCTCGACAATCTCTGGAAGATTATCCGTCGCACTTCAGCCGGGCCTTACTGGCTGATCGAAGAACCGCTCAGTCTGAGCCCTCTCGCTAAGAAGCTTCCCGAAAATCCGCTCGTCACGCAGCGCTTCCACCCCATCATCGCTGGCACCGAAATGGGCAACGGCTTCAGCGAGCTTAATGATCCGATTGACCAGCTTAATCGTTTTCTCGAGCAACAGGCCATGCGCGACGCCGGCGACAACGAGGCTCAAATGCTCGACATGGACTTCGTTGAAATGCTTGAATACGGTATGCCGCCAGCTTGCGGTTGGGGCAACAGCGAACGCAATTTCTGGCTACTCGAAGGCGTCAGTGGCCGCGAGGCTGTACCGTTCCCAATTATCAAGAGCAAAAAATCCTAACGACGGTTTTCTCTCAAAAAACGTTGATAGCATACCGGGCAAAGCGCTCGGTATTCTATTTTGGTCTTTCCGTCATCAATCAGAACGTCTGGCCCGTCTGTCACGATTTTTCCGTCCAAAAAACGCGTGTTAAGCATGGCTTTTCTTCCACAGTCGCAAATCGTCTTAATTTCGTCAATAATATGCGCAACTTGTAGTAGACGCGTCGCACCTTCGAAACCGCCATCCGTTTGCCGGAAATTGAGCCGCAGACCATAGCACATCACGGGAATATTCAGATCGATCACGACCATCATCAACTGATCAACCTGCGCCGACGTCAAAAATTGTGCCTCGTCTATCAAAACACAACTCACATCTGCAAACTTGTCGCGAATTAATTTGAACAGATCTTCCTTTTTATCAAACACAAAATCCGTATCGCGCTCCATGCCGATTCGAGTCATCAGCTTCGTGCCGTTTTTTGTATCCGTTAAGGGCTTTGCAACGCACACCTTATGACCACGCTCCACATAATTAAAAGCTGTTTGTATTAAGTTCATAGTCTTTCCGCACCCCATCGCGCCGTATTTGAAATAAAGTTTTGCCATACCGCCATTATAGCATAAGACCATGTCGCAGTTGCTGAAGTATGCTAAAATAAAAATTAACATGAGTGGAAAAATAATGATCGTCGGAACGGGGAACGTTGGTGCGAGTATTGCTTACGCCATCCTTAACCAACGCACACCCGTCACCGAAATAATACTAACCGACATTAATATGGCCGATGCCGAAGGCGAAGCCATGGACCTTTCCGACGCTATTGCCGTCGCGCCTAGTTTTGTGCGCGTACGTGCCGGCGGCTACGAGGAAGTCTCTAGCTGCGATATCTGCGTCATCACCGCTGGCGCTAGCCAAAAACCTGGCGAAACCCGTACCGATCTCGTCCAGACCAACGCCAATATCCTCCAAAGCGTCGTCACTTCTGTGATGGATAATGGCTTTGACGGGATTTTTCTCGTCGTCTCCAATCCAGTCGACACGCTCAGCTTCCTCACCTGGAACTACTCGCATTTACCCGCCGAACGCATTATTGGCAGTGGCACCATTCTTGATTCGGCACGCTTGCGTTTTCGTCTTGCCGAGCGCCTCGCCGTTCATCCAAAATCCGTCCACGCCTATCAAATCGGCGAGCATGGCGATAGCGAATTTACGCTCTGGTCGACGGCGACCATCGGTGGTGAAAAAATCACCAACCTCCTCCCTGCCGCCGAGCGCAAAACCATTGAAAAATCCGTCCGCAACAAGGCTTACGACATCATCCAGAAAAAGGGCGCCACCCACTACGGTATCGGCGCCTGTGTTGTTCAACTTTTGAACTGTATTTTAAATGACGAACGGCGCGTCCTTCCTGTCTCATCGTTGGATGACAACACCGGAGTTTTTAATGGTTTTCCAGCCGTCATCGGACGCCAAGGAGTCATCCGCCGCCTAAACATCAAGATGACCGAGCAGGAGGGAATCGCATTCCAAAAATCCGTCAATGCCATCTCTAATACTATTAAACAGATCCACGATCTCTAGTACAGCAGTAGCGGAATTGAAAATCCTATGAATAAAAACTATTGTTTCAGAACACTTTTTAACATAAACCTAGCGGCTGTTTGTGTCGTTGTCAGCTTAATCGCTCAGGTTCCAGCTTCAGCGGTCGCTCAACAATCTTACTTTCGCAGCTTTGTTGCCGATTATTATCTAAACAAAGAAAACGATGGCTCGTCTAGCCTCCGCGTTGTTGAAGAAATTACTGCCGTTTTTCCGGATGACAGCGCAGAGCATGGCCTCACGCGCACCTTGCCATTCACCGGAATCGAAGATCTTTCCCACCAAAAAACACTCGATCTTACAGCAACTCGCAATGGTAAGCCCGAAGATATTGCCCTGATTCAAACGGAAGCAGACTATTTCGACATTCGCATCGGCAACGCCAATCGCACCGTTTCCGGCACCCAAGTCTACAAACTTGAATACACCTACCGCAACGTCATTACCGAATCCGACCAAAATTTTCAGACCCTATACTGGAATGCCAACGGCAGCGATTGGTCAAAAGGCTTTTCGCGCCTCACTGCGCGCGTACACTTTGGCAAAGATCTCAACCATGCCTATACGAATAAAAGCTGGTGCTACACTGGTGCATATGGCAGCGTGGCGCGAGAAAAATGCACTATTACTAAAATCGATGATGGTTTGGAGTTTACCACAGAATCTTTGCGCGCCCATGAAAGTTTAACTTTCGATATCGCCTTCGCTCCTAACACTTTCAAAACTAACGACAACGGTTATACTCTTGATACAAAACTCTATGTTGACAATCGCTTGATGACCATGACAATCGTCGCCGCCGGCCTCGGAATTATAATATCTATCTTCGCAATCTATGCTTGGTATAGCGTCGACTCAAAGCGCAAATACTACAAAGGACTCTTTATTAAGCCAGAGTATACTCCGCCGCTCGGTTTTTCAGTCGCCGAAATGGCCGAAAACTATATCGGCCAAACTTATGGCAGTAAACAAGTTGCCACCCTCATTGATCTCGCCGTCAACCACAAAGTTGAACTCGTCAAAACTGAGCAGTCAGGGCTTTTCGGAAAGAAAAGTAACGCTTGGACGATTCGCGTTAAATCCGAAGCCCTAACTAGGCAGCAGCTTATCGTTCTACAAATTCTCGCTGGCAGCAATGCGCCGATTCGCATCAACCAGGAAATCGTCCTGTGTTCGCACACCTCGAACTCAGCTCTCGTCAAACTTGGTGAAGAATTTGAAACAAACATCAAGCAGCAACTCGAATTGCAGGGACTTTTTGAACCGACTAAGAAAACGCTCAAGACTGCCGACTCTGCCAACTTTGCCCCAATCTCGCATTCCGCCCCTCGACACTTGTCCGTCTTTATACTCCTTCTCATGGTCATTTGGGTAATCGGGTGGATCGTAGCCGCACTCATTGCCCTCGATGAAAGTACCCTCCCGAGCTACGTCGTCTTACCGCATGCCGAAATCATGATCCCACTGCTAATACTCATTACTCTTGGTGTTGCTATTTTTCTCCTCGTCGTTCAGATCAACGTCTCGCGTTACGAAAAACGCACCCTGAAAGGCCTCGAATACTCTCGCTATCTTGACGGCCTTAAAGAATACATGAAAATGGCCGAAACAGAACGTCTGCAAATGCTCCAAAGCGTCAAAGGCGCTGACACTACGCACGCTGGAATCGTCAAGCTCTATGAAAAACTGCTGCCTTACGCCCTCATTTTTAACCTTGAAAAAAGTTGGCTTGATGAGCTTAGCCGTTACTACGAAATGGACGATGTTGCTACGCCAACTTGGTATATTGGCGTCGGTGCTTTCTCCGCTCAAGATTTCACTTCCGCCATCGCCCAAGTTAGCAGCTCCGCGTCTAGCGCTATTGTCTCGTCATCTAGCTCTAGCTCGTCTAGCAGCGGCGGAGGTGGAGGATTTGCCGGTGGCGGTGGAGGCGGCGGCGGGGGTGGCACTTGGTAAGCGATTTTTTCTAATCCCTATCAAAATCTCTAAACCATGTTAAAATAAGATCATGTTAGACATTAATTTTATTCGGAAAAATCAAACACTAGTCGAAAAATCTGCCAAAGAAAAAGGGTACTCGGTTAACATCCCCGCACTTCTTACACTCGACGATCAGCGCAAGGAAATCCTCCAAAAAGTTGAGTCTCTTCGTCAAAAACGTAACGAGCTCACTGACCAAATGAAAGGAGGCAAACCTAACCCCGAGCTTATTGCCGCCGCTAAGACCATCAAAGATCAACTTGCCGTTATCGAGCCCGAATTCGACCAACTTGAAAAGTCCATTGACGAACAGATCAAACTAATCCCCAACATCATCTTCGACGACGTACCCCTTGGCGGCGAAGAATGTAGCGTCGAAGTTGCCGCTTGGGGCGAGCATCGTACCGACGGCGTAGATCATCTTGATTACGCAATCAACCGCGACTGGGTTGATTTTGAACGTGGCGCAAAAGTTGCCGGCGCGAAATTCTACTACCTAAAAAACGGGCTGGCGCTCCTCGAAAACGCACTCTTGCAATTCGGCCTAAAAAAGGTTATTGAGCATGGTTTTAGTTTTATGACTGTCCCCGACATGGTTTCTAGCAAAGTGCTCGAAGGCTGCGGCTTTAATCCTCGCACCAGCGAACAAAGCGATGAGTATTATATTGAAGGTGAAGACCTCGCAATGATTGCAACCGCCGAAATGCCATTGACCGGTTATCATATGGACGAGATCATCGACGAAGCCAACTTGCCACTCTACTACGCTGGATATTCGGCTTGTTTTCGCAAAGAAGCCGGTACTTACGGCAAACATACTCGTGGTCTCTTCCGTGTTCACCAATTCAATAAACTCGAAATGTATGTTTTTTGTCTCCCAGAACAATCTCGCGAGATTCATGAGCAAATTCGTCAGATCGAAGAGGAAATTTGGCAAGAGCTAGGAATTCCATATCGAGTGATTAACATTGCCGCTGGCGACCTCGGCGCCCCTGCCGCCAAAAAATACGATATTGAGTACTGGTCTCCTGTTGACCAAAAGTATCGCGAATTAACCAGCTGTTCAAACTGTACCGACTTTCAGGCTCGCAGTCTCAATATCCGTGTACGTCGCAAAGATGGCCGCGTTGAAGTCCTACACACATTGAATGGCACCGCTATTTCTCTTGCTCGCACGATGGTGGCAGTTTTAGAAAACTACGCCCAAAAAGATGGTAAACTGACCATCCCGCAGACTCTGCGCCCGTATTTTGATGGAGCAACCGAATTGTAAATCATGTCTGAGTCAGACCAGCCAGTCAAAAAACGTCGCCTCCGCTTTGGCTCAGTAGTCGCCATGGCGAACTCCAAACTTTCCGTCAAGGTTGCCGCTGTTGTGCTTGCTAGTTCGACATTAATCTCAGCGCTCCTAGGCATCTTTCGCGACCGTCTCCTCAATTCATATTACCTTGACACCTACCCGACCGGTATTGATGCCTACACAGCGGCTTTTACCATTCCGGATTTCCTCTTCTTAATCCTTACTTCTGGCGCCCTCGCCGTTAGCTTTATACCCGTTTTCAACCAGCGGCTCACTTCCGGCAACAAAAAATCTGCCTGGGAGCTTAGCTCAAGCTTGCTCAACCTCATGGCATTCATTACGCTCATTGCCTCAATCTGTATTATGATTTTTGCGGAGCCACTTGTTCGCTACGTTGTTGGCCCTGGTCTTGATGAATCGGGTATGATTCTTGCGACCAACATGATGCGCGTCATCGCCGTCAATCCATTTCTTTTCTCAATCTCAACCATTTTATCCAGTATCCAGCAGGCACTCGGTCGTTTCGTTTTTTATGCACTAGCCCCTGCCCTTTATAACGTCGGAATTTTGGTCGGAATCGTCTGGTTCACGGGCGGCATTAATCTTTTCGGTTGGCAAATTTTTGAAGGCGGCATCATGGGCGTAGCGCTCGGCGTAGTCTTTGGCGCCATTCTACAACTTTTTGTTAGTCTCGTCGGCCTCATCGGTCTCGGCTTTGACTATGACTTTAAAATCCGCTGGCGCAACCAAGGCTTTCGATCCGTCCTCAAACTTTTACCAGCCCGTTCACTTGACCAAGGTATTGACTACATCAATACGATAGTTACCACTAATCTCTCCTCGCGTATGGGAGCCGGTGCTTTACGTTCCTATCAACAAGCTTGCAGTCTCTCACAAATGCCCGTTAGTCTCATTGGTGTCGCAATTTCGACAGCCTTCTTTCCACAGCTCACCGAAGAGGTCGGGGAAGGGAAAGAAGAAAAATTCCGCGAAACTTTTCGTACGGCACTCAGTACTATCATCTGGATTACGCTTCCAATCGCCGCAATCGCTTTCTTCGCGCGCGGTTATGTCGTCAGCTTCATCAAAAATGGCGGCGATCAGCTCATCGCATCCGTCCTTGCCACCTTAATTATTTCAATTTTTGCCAATTCGATTTTTCATATTGCCGTCCGTGGCTTTTATGCTCACCAAGACACTAAGGCGCCTTTCATTATTTCAATCGTTGCCATTGGTTTTTCCATTCTCCTGGCGATTGTCTTTTCACTGCTCGGCTGCGGTCCAGAAGGTCTTGGTTGGGCACAATCAATCGGCGCCTTACTCGAAGTTGCACTTCTTCTCTCTATTCTCCAAAAACGTTCCTCCCATAAACTTCTCAATCATGATTTCTGGCATAGCTTCCTCAAGATGGGCTTCGCTACCGCTATCACTGGCTGCGTTGCTTATTCCATGACTAAGTTCTTACCGCTCATGGCAACCGACGATTCCTTTTTTATCACCTTTCCAAAATTCTGTATTATTACACTCACCTCACTCATAGTTTACATTATCGCCGGATATTTCCTTGGTCTTGAACAAGTCAAGCCAATCATCCAAGCTATTCGCAAAATACTTTTCCGCAACGTCGAATAAAACTTATGCTATAATAAAACCATGGAAATTTGGCAGGCACTCATACTTGGTCTCATTCAAGGGCTCACGGAATTCATCCCAGTTTCTTCATCGGGCCATCTCGAACTTGCGCAACACATTTTCTGCATTCCTTCGCAAAATTTCCATCTCTTTCTTGAGTTCATTAACCTTGGCACTCTCCTCGCCCTTCTAATTTTCTTCCGCAAACGTATTTGGAAAATCCTGCACGATGTTTTTACCGAGAAAAACTACAAACTCGCTCTCAATATCTTGATCACTAGCATCCCAGCTGGAATAATCGGGCTCCTTCTTTCTGATTTTATTGAAAATAACGACTTTTTCAGTTCGCTTTTTACTGTCAGCATCGCTATGGGTGTCGTCGGCCTCATTATGATTTGCATCGATTTCTTGCCACATCTATCCAATCTCAAAAACGAAAACAGTCTCACGCCCATTCGCGCTCTTGTCATCGGTCTGCTTCAAACCTTCGCTCTCATCCCAGGCACCTCGCGCTCGGGCACTACTATTATTGCTGGTCGACTCGTCGGTCTAGACTCCGAATCGTCTGCCGAGTATTCTTTTCTTGCCTCCATTCCGATCATGGTCGGCGTATGTCTCAAAATGTTTTTGAGTGAATCTAACCGCGCTTACTTCGCAGCTAACGCCGACGTACTCATCTTGGGCAACCTTGTTGCTTTCGTCGTTGGACTGATTGCTCTTCGCTTTCTTCTTGATTATCTCAAAAAACCTAAATCGCTCCAGACATTCGGCAAGTACCGTATTATTCTTGCGTTTCTCGTTATCGGTACGCTCTTGATCTTAATGTAGATAAGCGTAGTCATAATTATAGAGCTGACAATCGTAATTGCATCTACGCAGACAATGCGCGTTTCGCCACAGCCAGACGATCGTTATCCCGACCAAACTCATCTGTTACCGTATCGCCAAACAAAAAACTCACTAATCTTGCGAAAGTCAGCATTCCTACTGTACGACCATAACGATCCACCACCAAAAAATAATAACAATTCACCCGCAAAAACGCCGCAAGCACTTGCTCTAGGCTATAATCCGCGCGTATATAATATACTCCCGGATCAACAATTTCGCTCACCACGCTTGTTTCGCGAATTTCCAGGTTATTAAAACTCGTCGTATGTACTGAACCGATAATCTCTTCCATTTTGTTAATGACTGGGAAATGTTCAAAACCCGATTTATAGAGCCTGTCTAGCGTCAACGGACCGAGCGTCTCATCGTCACGAACGTACACGATTTTAGATTTCGGCACCATCAAATCTTCCGCCGTAGTCTCCGGTAATTTCAAAGCCATCGTAATAATCTGACGCGCTCGGTAGTCGAGCACTTCGCGCGAAGTCTGCTGTAGCAGCTTTAAGAAGCCTTCCTTAGACTGTGGCGCCTGAACAACTCCGTGCTGAAAAGCCTTTGCTTCAGTTGTCTTCTTTTGCAACTTATCAGCATCAGTCATTTTTTCGATCTTGACATCCTTAGAGACACCACCTTCTCGATCGGCGCTCAAAAGCTTTTTCGCACGATACGGTTCTAATTTTGGATCGACCCATTTTGCAAAGCTTTTCAATAACTTCTTTCGTGTTCTTTTCATGAATGCGCACAACGCTCTCCACCCTTTGACAACGGCTCTTCCCGCCATCTTCAAAACCCGCCCAACTGTCGTTACAAAACCTACTACGCCCTTACGCACCGCCACAAGAAACTTTCTTAAGATAATTTTAAACTTTTTTATTATCTCATTCATGCTATAATTATAGCATAGTCTAAACTTTATAATCATCCTGGAGGCTAAAATGGATAAAAAAACGTGGATTATTCTTGGCATTCTTGCAGTCGTTTTTTGCGGCCTAATTGGTGTTAGCATCCTTCAAAGCACCAACCGTGACCAAACCGAATATAACCTTGCTACCGTCATCGAAGCTAACGACGCCTCGGGCGGATATGGCGAAATGATTGCAGGAGATCCAGATGCTCCAGTGAAAATTTACGAATATGGAGATTATCAGTGCACCGCCTGCGCCCCTATGAATCCGCACATCAACGAAATCGTCGAAGAATATGACGGTAAAGTCGCCGTTGTCTTTCGCACTTATATTATGTCCTATCACCAAAACGGCACTGCCGCCGCCTCTGCTGCCCTCGCCGCCTCCAAACAAGGCCACTGGCAAGAATATAAGGACGCCCTCTTCACGCATCAAAACGATTGGTATGATTCTAGCCCCACTCAGCGTCAAGCCCAATTTGAACAATATTTTGCAGAAGTCACAAAAGGCAAAGGTAATCTCGAGCAATTTCGCGAAGACATGGGTAGTGACGCAACTGCCAAGAAAATTAGCTTTGACTCGAATCTCTCTCGCCAAGCCAACATCGAATGGACTCCTAGTTTCTTCGTTGATGGTGAGCTGGTCGACCAGCATGACATGACCACCGCCGAGTTTCTCGATAAACTCCGCACTAAAATCGACGAAAACCTTGCCGCACAGGGAATTAAGAAATAAAAATTTTACCAAGCTTCAAAAAAGTCCCTCGGAAACAAACTTCCCAGGGACTTTGTTTTAGCGTATTAAACTAAAATTTAGGATCTATTTCAATAAAATCCTGCCAAGGTGCCGGCGGAAACTGACGTTCGCGTCGCATGCCCGGGTGCTTTTGTTTTCTACGCATCCATTCTCCTGTTTAAGTTCTGTCGTCCAAAATAGCAGTAAAAGGCTATCGACCTAATTCAGACGACTTCCCTATCATATCAAACCATCCTTCAAACATCAAGCATAAGTTATACCTACGGTCTAAGTGTGATACAATAAAACCATGGCAAAATCCCATCTACAATTCACCTGCCAACAGTGTGGCGCCATCTATAAAAATTGGACTGGCCGTTGCACCAAATGCGGCGCCTGGAGCTCCTTAATTGAACAATTCGACGACAGCTCTCGCGATGAAAGATCGGCCGTCTCGCGCGGTCAAGCTTCTGGGAAAACTTTATCATACGTCTCTATTAATGAGCTCGAAATCTCCGATGAGCATGAACGCATTAAAACCGGCTTCCGCGATCTCGATCTCGTGCTTGGCGGCGGCATTCTGCTCGGATCAGTCACGCTGCTAGCAGGGCAGCCAGGTATTGGTAAATCTACTCTGCTTATGCAAGTCTGCGCGAAAATCGCCGAATCGCGCCCCGTTCTCTACGTTTCGGGCGAGGAATCTGCTGGTCAAGTTAAACTTCGAGCAGTACGTCTAGGAGCCGAAACCGACAATCTCAAATTTGCTAGTAGCACTTCCGCAAACGACATCGCCAAAACCATCGAAGCCGGCGAATTCGACGTCGTCATTGTTGACTCGATTCAAACCCTTACCCTCGCCGAGATCGCTTCCGCGCCCGGCGGCATCTCTCAAGTCACCAACTGCGGCAATCTAATCATTCGCGCTGCCAAAATGTCTGGAACCGCCGTTATCATTGTAGGGCATGTGACAAAAGAAGGTACTCTAGCCGGCCCGAAAGTCCTCGAGCATCTCGTCGATGTGGTCCTAAATTTTGAAGGTGATCGTTATGGCGGATTCAAAATTGTTCGCGCCATCAAAAACCGTTTCGGCTCGACCACCGAGGCCGCCATTTTTGAAATGGGACCATCTGGACTCGCCGAAGTCGAGAATCCATCAGCCGCGCTGCTTTCCGAACGCCAGAACACCGACGGTTCTATCATTCTTGCCACACTTGAAGGCACTCGACCTATTCTTGTCGAGATTCAGGCACTTGTCACTCCTACAAATTTTGGCTACCCTAAACGTACTAGCTCCGGATTCGACATCAACCGCCTCAATCTTCTCATCGCCGTTGTCGAACGTCGCACTAAGCTCAAGCTCAGCGACAAAGACATCTTCATTAACGTTGTTGGCGGTCTCAAAGTCCAAGATTCCGCGGCTGATTTGGCAATTTGTCTCGCTATTGCTTCCGCCGTCGCAAACCGTAAATTATCCGAGGAATTTGTTGTTTTCGGCGAAGTCGGACTTGGCGGCGAAATTCGCTCCGCTTTTCGCCCTGACCAACGCATTTCCGAAGCCAAAAAACTTGGCTTCGCTCACGCCATCGCCCCTGCCACCGTCAAAGACCCCTTCGTTATTCCCGTCCGAGACCTTCGTAGTACTCTGATTGATTATGTCAATGAATAAGCAAATACGCATTCTCGGTATTGATCCCGGCACTGGCATCTGCGGTTTTGGTGTCATCGAAGGTACCACCGCGATCGACTATGGCGTCATTTCAACCCCCGCACATACACCACTCGCTGATCGCCTTGAGGACATTTATAACTCTCTCAGCGCAATCATTGCCGAGGATCGACCCGACGTCATGGCGATCGAGAAGCTGTTTTTCAAACAAAATATCACTACTGGCATCTCCGTCGCCGAAGCGCGCGGCGTCTGTTTACTTGTCGCCAAACAAAAAGGGCTGCCCATTTACGAGTACAGTCCTAACCAGATCAAAAAAGCGATTTGCGGCTATGGACAAGCCCACAAGCCCCAGATCCAAGAAATGGTACGCGTCCATCTCGGCCTTCAGAACGTCCCTAAACCTGACGACGCTGCTGATGCCCTCGCCGCTGCCATCGTCCATTCTTTTGCCGCCAAAAACCATTGACCTCACGACCGCTTGCCTTACCCTTATGTCTGTGCTAGAATAAAATCAATCAAGGAGGAAAATGACCGTACAAGTTAAAATTTTTGTCAGCGCTGCCATACTTAGCGTATCAACACTTGCCGTGGCGCATCCAGCAGCCGCACTCGAATATGATGATCCTGGATTTGAACAATACAATTCGGACTATGATTCTAATCCTCAAGAAATCTATCCCCTCCTCAGCCGGACCGAGCCAGACGCATCACGCCCCGTCACCACATCCGAAACTAGCGCTGAACCCATCCCGGAACCGACAGATTACGCTGGAGCAGAGTCCGTACCGACGAAGCAATCTGAAACCACTCCAGAATCCACCAACCAAACCCCGGCAGAGCAAAATTGTCTCGGCAACCACGATCAAAATTGTGTCCCCAAGTCAGTTTATTGGCCAATGGTCCTTTCCGGTTGTGTACTAGCTGCGACTGTTTTATTATTTATCGTCATCAACCTCTTAGGGCGCAAAAAATCGTGATTGCCCACATCGTCGGTCGTGTCACCGAAAAATTCCAAAACTCACTCATTATTGACGTTCACGGTGTTGGCTATGAACTATCAATCTCGGCACCCGACGCCGAGAACACTCATCTTGATGACGAAAAAAAATTCTATACCTATCACGCTATTCGCGAAAACTCAGAAGATTTGTATGGTTTTTCGACTTTAGCTGCCAAAAAACTCTTTGAAATGCTTATTTCCGTCAATGGCGTCGGCCCCAAAGCCGCCATGGCGATTCTGAGTCTCGGTACCGCCGAAGAAGTTCGCAATGCTATTGCAAATACTGACGCATCTTTTATTTCAAAAGCTAGTGGTGTCGGCAAAAAATCCGCCGAACGCATCATCGTCGACTTACGAGACAAAGTCGGCGCGCCTAGCCACTATGGTGCGACCACTACCAAATTCAGCATTAATGCCATTCAACCTCCCAATGATGAAGCGCTCGACGCTCTTATCGCGCTAGGCTTCCCGCTCAAAGAAGCTACCGCTGCTCTTGCCGAAATCGACCCCAATCTTCCCGTAGAAGACCGTATCCGCCAAGCCCTCAAGCAATAGTCGCGCATCATTCAAGCAATTGCCATTTTCCCCCTTCTCAAATGCAGGAAAGTATGCTAAAATAAAACAAGTTGTAATATAAAGGTTTAATTATGAGTTCGATAGATTTGAAAAAAATTGGCGATGCCCAGAAAAAGGCCGCTATTGTCGACGTTCGTTCCGGCGATACCGTACGCGTCACCCAGAAAATTAAAGAAGGCGATAAGTTCCGCTCCCAGGTTTTTGAAGGAGTTGTCATCCGCACCGATCGCAAAAACTCTCACACCGCCCGCATTACTGTTCGCAAAGTTGCATCTGGAGTTGGTGTCGAAAAATCTTTCTTGATCCATAACCCGCTCGTCGAAAAAATCGAAATTGTTCACCGCGCTAAAGTTCGCCGCAAAAATCTCTCCTTCTTGCGCAAACGTTCTGGCAAATCCGCTCGCCTCGTTAATAAAGCTTTTGATCGTATTGCCGTCAACAATCCAAAAATGACTGCGCGCGATGCTGCCGCTACGGAAGTGCTAGACGCCGAAGCTAAAGACCCTGAGACTCAAGCAGAAAAGGAAAACCCCAAAGGTCCAGCCGAACCGGCCGAATAAATCTTTGTGGCTTCCAAAATCATTCTTGGACTTGATGAAGTTGGACGCGGTCCCTGGGCGGGACCGCTTGTCGTCGGTGCCGCCATTCTCGGGCCAAGCTTTCTCAATTTTAAAAATTTCAACCCACAACACCCAACAGATTCATCCGATCTGACCACCCAGGCGACCTCGCTCGACCCTCCCATGTCCGAATTGTATCAATCCTGGCAAGCTCTTACCGACTCCAAAAAGCTTAGCGCCAAAAGACGCACCGTCCTGTCTGATTTCGTACTTAAAAACGCCGCCGCAACCGGGCTAGGCTGGGCCAGCAGCCAAGAAATCGATCGTTACGGCTTAGGCGCCGCCCTCAAGCTCGCCGCTCGTCGTGCCACCAAAATAGTTCTCAAGCAGAAAATTCCTTTCGATACGGTTATTATCGACGGCACGATCAACCTGCTCGAGAACACGCCACTCGAACAAAAGGTTACGCTCCTCAAAAAAGCTGATTTATTAGTTAAGGAAGTCTCCGCAGCTTCCATTATCGCCAAAGTCGCTCGTGACAACTACATGATTGCGTTATCGCGTCAATATCCGAACTACGGTTTTGAAAAGCATGTCGGCTATGGCACCGCTGCCCACAAAACCGCCCTGCTCCATCTTGGCCCTTGCCCAGAACATCGCTTCTCTTTCCACCCAATTCAAAACATCGCCCAAAATTTCGATCCCGTTTGCGTTATCCACCCCCGACAGAACGAAATACTTGAACACAATCACTCTTCAAATCAAGCACCCGACACGCCTTCTCTCCAGAGCACCACCGCACGTGGCCAACATGCCGAACGTGCCATCATTCAATACCTCATCGCTAAGAACCACCAAATCATCGCGCATAATTTTCGTACCGCCACGTATGAAATCGACATCATTTCGCAAAAAAATCAAAACATTTATTTCACTGAAGTAAAGTACCGCGAAACGAGTTCACATGGTGACGGTCTTGCGCAAATTACAAAAACCAAGTACACCCAAATGTCTTATGCCGCCAACAAGTTTCTCTCCGAGAACTATCAATTTTCGAGTCTACAGCCTCTTCTAGCCGTCGCGTCAGTTAGCGGCAAAAATTATACGGTTAATGAGTGGCTTATTTTAGAAGAATAACTTCCTTATCAATTACTACTAGACGCAAATCAAACAATATAGTATAATACAATAAAAGTGTGGGCGGAAAAGGAAATCATGGATTTTTTAACTCCCCAAATCGCCCAAATTATTAGAAAGCATCAAATCCGTAGTCTCACGGTCGACGTTTTTGATACAATTCTTCTCAACAAGACCTGGCCCGAAGGCCTTCAAGAGCTCGATTCGGTTACAAAATGGGTCGACACTTTTCAGACCACCATTTCTCAAAATATCAGTGCCTACGAACTTTACTCGGTTCGACGCTACGTTTTTCAGCAATTAGAGCATTACGGCCATGAATCGCTCACTTTTGATCTATGGTTCACCGCCGTCATTGATTATCTCTGCCAAAAATATCATCGCACGCTCGATCTCGAAACTCGCGCTGGCCTTATCCGCACCATGCTTCAACGCGACCTCGAGGCTAAATTCAACAACCTCATACCTAATCATAAACTAATCAAAACCTTAGCCACCCTCAAACAATCTTTCCCCAACCTAAAAATCTTCTACCTTGCCACCGAACATTACACAAAATCCCAAATCCAATCCTATCTTAACGCCTTCGGTATTAGTATTTTCGACGACGGTACATCTTTTATCGAAGTCAATCCCGACGCCGACTCGCTACAAAAGGTATTAGAGAATCTTCATGACAATAAAACTCTAGCTCCCGATTTCGACCTAGCCTTTAATCTCCACATCGGCGATCAGCATCAGACCGACTATACTGCCGCCCGACATGCCGGGAGTAACGCCTTTCATTATCGTCCAATACGCTTACGCGGCTTCCGCACATGGTTTGGCCAAAACCGTATCGCCAACCTGCTCAATGCTGCTACTCTCCACACCGAAGAAGAATTTCGCCGATTGTCTCATCAAAGCGATGATCAAGCGCCCAAAGATTTCTGGCAAAATTTCGGTCTTGTCAGAACGAATATCGATCTAGCTTTTCTCCATCATCTCGTTTTTCTCGCTTCGCAATTCACTGATCGTCAATTTATCCTCTGCGACGCTCGCAATACAGAGTTCATTGACCTCGCAAAAAAATGTCAAATCGATTTAGCTGATCATCACATTCTCAGTACCGACCAGCTCACCCTTCAGAACCTCCTCTGTGCCAATATCTGGACGCTAGTTAATCGTCATGATAGCGCCCAAAATCGTCATATTATCCTCCGCTTACTCGAAACTTACTCCCCGAAAAATACGAACTTGCGCCAACTTCTCTACGGTCTTTGTTTTTCTCGTGACTATGTTTATAGCCCTGAAATTGTCAATCTGCGAAACGAAGACGAATTCCTTCAAAGTTTCGTCGATGACCTTTTAGGTGCCGATCCGAGATACACCGACCATATGCGCATAACTTACGCCAATCTTGCCGCTCTTTTACCGCGCGACGAAAAAATTTATCATCTCACCACCACCTCCGCTCACAACGAGCTTGCAGAATTATTTACGATTTTTGCCAAACTTCATGGCGTTGCCAACGAAATCCTCAGTCTTGATTTTGGCGCAGTTCTCCCTGAAGCTACTAGCCACAATTGGAAGCTTGGCCCTCTCTTCTGTGAAATTTCCCTAAATCGTAAATCGCTTCGCCCAGACATTTCTCATCAAGAATCCGTCTTTGTTGCAAATTCGGCGCAATCCGCCCAAATCTCCGACGTCCAAACCACTGCGCAGGATGTTTATATCAACGGCAAACTCTCACCCCTTGAATACACCGAAAACGTTCTCGGACCGCTTTTCGCTCGCATAAATTCCGAACAAAAACGATTTTACAAAGCGTCTACTTTGAAACATTAAACCGGAACTCTACGACGTCTCCGTCTTCCATCACGTAAGTTTTTCCCTCCGTCCGTAGCTTTCCCGCGGCTTTTACAGCCTGCTCCGACCCTAATTCTGCCAGATCATCAAACTTCATCACTTCCGCCGCAATAAACCCTCGCTCAAAATCCGAATGGATCGTCCCCGCCGCTTCTGGAGCCGTTGCGCCAGTCCGAATCGTCCAAGCTCGCACTTCTTTCTTACCCGCCGTCAAAAAACTTTGTAACCCTAAGGTCTTGTAGGCTGCTCGAATCAACTCACTGAGTGCATCCTCCTCGACTCCATATTCCGCCAGAAACTCTTTTCGCTCTTCCGCCGACATACCCGACATTTCCGACTCTAATTTCGCGTTTACGAATACCGCCTGGCTCGGCGCCACCATCTTCGTCAAACGGTCGCGTAGCTCCGTATCCCCCAGCTCTTTTTCGTCCACATTAAACATGTAGATCACAGGTTTATCCATCAAATAGGGAATCACCGTTTCTGAATCATTCTTCGCACTTTTCTTCCGCTTTGCATCCACTTTCTCACGCGTTTCAAGATCCGCTAGTTCCAGCTCCGTATTGATCACATCAATATCGTGCTTCGGATCTTTTGAACCTTCCGCACGAATTACGTCCGCATCCTCAAACACGCGTACTACGTGGCAAATCACCTGACATTCCCGAATATGCGCTAAGAATTTATTACCCAACCCTTCACCTTTTGATGCGCCCTCGACCAACCCCGCAATATCAACAAACTCCACGGTCGCCGGCACCTTCTTTTCTGTTTCGTACATTTTTGCCAAGACATCCAACCGCGAATCAGGAACTGGCACAATTCCCACGTTCGGCTCAATCGTCGCAAACGGATAGTTCGCGGCCAAAGCTCCCGCATTCGTCAGAGCATTAAACAATGTCGATTTCCCAACGTTCGGTAAACCTACGATTCCTACTTTCAAATTCATAACCTAAATTATATCACATTCTTTACCTAAGAACCAACGGCCATTCTTTACAACTTTAAAACTTGTGCTAAACTATAATTAAACATGGAAGGTAAAAAATCTCGCTCCGCTACCACGACCACCCAAGAGCTCTTGTGGCCAACGCGTCCACTCGCCGTCAAAAGAGCCTCAAAAACCCGCGCTAGAGTGCAATCTCGTCTTTTTACTCGCCTGTCAATCGCCGTTATAGTAATCGGGATCATTATTGGTATCGTCTGTATCAGTATCTATATCTTTGCTCAATCTTCCGATCCGGCTCGCCAGAAAATCGATCTTGACGCCGTTGCAGCCGCTCAAACCGCCGCTAAGCTCGAGAGCGTGCCCCAGGATCTTTCCGACCAAGTGTTTACTCTCTGTCAATCATCGTACAATTTGGTTTTCCTAGCCGATGGAACTTCCGGGCTTTTTGAATGTCAAAATACTCACGAAGTCTACTCCGTCTTTAATCCCGCGAACGCTGACGCTAAAATTATTCGCAGCAACGCTACCTATCTCGGACAAACCGCTAACTCTACAATTAACAACCTCTTTCCTGCTTCTTATTACCTATATCGCGAACTCGACCAAGCCAATCTTCCCGACGAACTCGCCATTCTGCTTCCTGCTACCTCGCCAGAGGATCTCATCGATCATTATCTCGAACCCATTCGACAGCTTCTCTTGACTCATGATCGTCTAAAACTTCGCATTTTCTATACTGATTCGCTCGACGATGTCCAATCAATCCGTGACTATATTCTCATCTCCGCCACAGGCGCATTCAGCCTCATTTCTTGGCTACCCAACGGCGACGAGACCGCCGGCTACGCTAATGGCACGCAAGTTACTTATTCCTATGCTCCCGATGTCATTCTTAACGCTCTCCAAACTCTCGGCTTGAGCCCTACACTTTATCCCGACTCCGTCCGCCATGCCATCACGATTACGCCGCACTTCGCCTACGAACAAGCCACCCCACTCAGCAGCCAAACTCCACTTGACATCCTCCGCACCCAACTTCTCGAGTATTTTGTAACGCCATCACCAGAATAATCATGTTATAATAACTCCAAGGATGATTTATGAATAAAGAACCAAAAGTTGGGCAGCTCATCGTCATTGAAGGTGCTTCTGACGGCATCGGCAAAACCACCCAAATCGAACGTCTCGCCGAACGGCTCAAATCCGACGGCCAACGCATTACTAAGCACCATTTCCCAACTTATTACTCCTATCAAGGCAAAGCTGTCGAAATGTATCTTAGCGGCGCCTACGGTGAGCCGAACACGCTCTCGCCTTATTTTATCAACACTCTCTATGCTACCGATCGCGCGATCACCTGGCGCACTAAGCTCTCCGTCGCTTATCGCCGTGGTCACACCATTTTACTTGATCGATATACTACTTCAAGCCTCATTTATCAATCCGCCACCTTTGATACGCTCCGCGAAAAACGCGCTTTCATCGATTATGTCGAAGATTTTGAATACAACAAACTTGACATTCGTTGTCCTGACCATGTTTTCTTCCTCTATATGCCTTTTGAACTCGTCACAAAACTTCGCTACGGGCGCAGTACCAATGAGGGAATCAAAAATGATGTGTATGAAAGAAACCTCGAATTCATGCGCAAAATCCAAGAAAACGCCATGTTCGTTGCCGAATATTGCCACTGGCACATGATCGACTGCGCCACCAACTCCGGCACTCGCGTCCGCAGCATCGACTCGATCCACAAAGACATCTATAATCTTCTTAAAAAATAATCATAATTTTACGCCCACTGCCCGCTCATTCGGACATGGCTCTAGAACCCGTTCCATCGCTTCACGCTCCGCTTGTGTCACCCAAAGCCCATATTTATATTTCACCGAAATTTGCCGCGCTACGTATTGACACCGAAACGACTTATTCGACGGCAACCATGTCGCTGCATCGCCATCCGATTTTTGCTGATTTGCGTCCGCATCCACCGCCAATAAATTCAGCGGGTCCGTCGCTATCTCGTAACGCGTTTCCGCTGATAAATACTGCGCCCCCTTTTGCCACGCATCCGACAGCGCCACTACATGATCAACCTGAATTTCCTGAGAAAGCTCCGTTTTCGCTGCGAACTTCGCACTTTTTCCAGTATAGGGTTCGACAAATTCACCCGCAACCACCGTGCACCGGTCATCCGCTAACTGCGCCGAATCTCCCATCTCGCGTTTAATAATAATCTGACGCAAGCTACATCCGTCTATCTTCGGCCAAGCGCTATAAAACTCCGTCCGCTCATAGCCTGTCTTCGGTGCACGCCCTTTCGTCTCGATCCGCCCTAGAACTTCCGCCGCTAACGGCGCTTCCGGATCCACTACATTCGTTCGTGTTTCGCTCGCTTCTTGCGTCTCCGTCGCCGCCTCATAGCTACTCGGATTCGCGATCACGACCCCGATCAACGCCACCACGGCCGAGCAAACCGCCATAATCCGCCGTTTTCGATAAGTCATGCTCATCTTATCTTCGCTCCGTGCTCAATCTTTTTCCAGGCTACATCTTTACTAAGCAGAGCCTTCAGCGCACACCAAATATACGTCACCAGATAAATCGGGTTAAACAAAACTGCTCGCCACTTCACTCCTGACCTTAGTCGCATTTTTTCGCGTTTCACCATCAAGATCGTCACCACCACTAAAACTAAATATACGACTGCCACCACACCCACAATCATTCCAACCGCAACTAGAGCTTGACTCAGCCATATCGCCCAAAACACTCCACCCAGAGTCAACAAAATCAAGCCTACGATCAACCAAATCACCGCCTTCACACCCAAAACTTCCCGCACTAAACTCCCGTAGTTTCCGCAGCCCTCCGTCCCACTTTTTTTCATTGAGGCGATTCGTCGCTTGATCAAGGGGACATATTTTTTTCGAGCCCCAAAATATCCCTTGATCCACCGCACTCTCTGGTCAACCGTCTGACCAAAACGCACTGGCTGCTCATCATAAAACACCGCCTGGTCATTATAAAAAGTCGAAATCCCATGCAGTGTTGCGTAAAGCGACATTTCGTAATCTTCCGTCAAACTCCGAAAAGGCCAACCCTTCCACTTTTCGACTAACTTCCCATCCACATAACACCCCGTACCAGAAAAAATCATATTTGCGCCATGTTTTAACCTCCCCGTATTACCCAAAACGTTTATCATCGAAAATGTCAAACTCGAAACCGCCGCAATCACATTTGTATTCGCGTTTTTCGAGTGACGATATCCCGTCGCCATCTGATATCCTCGTGCATAAGTCATTAGCATCTTCTCAAGATAATTTTTGGCAAGACGATTATCCGCATCAAAAATAAAATATACATCGTAATGCTTGTGCTTTAAGATTTCTTTCACCGCATCGTCGAGCGCAAAACCCTTGCGCCGCCGCCCGTTTAACTTTTCGCGCACAATCACACTCACTCCCCGCTTTCGACAAATCTCCACGGTTGGATCCAGCGCATCCTCAACGATCACGTATACATCATCCGGATGCATGGTTACTGATTGTTTTTCAATGCTATCCAAGAGCCCTTCAATCACCTTACTCTCGTCACGCGCTGGTATCAAAATCGCTGGCCGCGGATTCGGGCCCTGCACCATTAGCCTCACTGTATTAAATTTCAGAACCCTCCGCCCACGTACAAACAGGCTCAACGATACCAATAAGCAGACCAATCCTAACCCGATCATTTTTCTAAATCCTCATGCACCATGTTTGGAAAATACTTGCGCAAAAACTGGTCATCATAATGTCTGTCCAAAAATTCACCCACTGGCGTGTACGGAGGAATTTGATTATGCCGCAAAGTCTGACGAATGATCGCCGACCAAGAAATCAGCATATCAAAGATCATCAGCACCAATAGGACATTAAACAATGGATTTCCAACCTGCGGTGGAATTTTTTCAATCAAATTCGAGCAAAACGGATAAACCACTTTCACCAACAAAATCCCTAAGAATCCCCAAAAAATCATAATCGGCACCGTCGTCCGCCCATTTATACTCAAAAACGAACCGGTATAGTCCCACGAAGTTGTGTGCGTAAAAAACTCCTGCAAAAAACTCACTGCGTACTCTACTACACCACCAAGCACCGCTGCCAAACCAAAAATCTGCCAGTTGTTGTAAGCCTTTCGCAGCAGCACCCAGCACATCACCGCTGCTCCAAACCCATAAACCACATTAAATGGCCCGTAAATCACGCCGCGATGCAGCATCCACACACCCGTACCCGTCGCCTGGAAAGTCTGCCAATAGATCAACAAATCCTCATAAACCGTGCCGAATACCGACCCGATCAAAAAAATCATAAACAATTTCTTAAAACACAGCCCTTCCGCAAACTTCGCTCTCGACAATTCCGTTTTTTCGGTCGCCTCACCCTGGACTTTCCTCATGCTAACATTATAGCATAGAACATCACTATCACATACATATCTACCTACTAGAGGATACTACTACTGGGTGAGGCAGCGAAGGGAAGTGCCACGCCTTTGGCTATATCCAACTCCAACATTAATCACATTTGCTTCTAGCCCGAAAATATCTGCACTGGTGGCGCCGTGCATAAGACCACCTTGGCCAGATTCGTCAATAGGTCGTGTTAGTTTTGAGGTGTTTGCTATATTGCCAGCCCGCATGAGATAAAACGGGGCGGAAGCTCCGTTATATTGTGTTCCATTTTGCGTCCACTGGTTCGGTCCGTGATACCAATTGTGATTAACTGTCCAGCCATATTCTTTGAGCATGCCCCAGAGACTTTCCTCGACCAATACAGCGGTTGTACCGTCTGATTTTGCTCTTGGTAGTTGCCAGTGCTTGGGACAGATGGGCCGAAAAGCACTGGCAACTACCAAATGCAAAAGGTGAATGGATTGTTGATGAGGATTATGAGAGTGGTGGATACTATAATCCAATCATGGCAGAAAATAGTTTTTGGATGATGCTGAATAACTATGGTTGGAAGCTTAATCAAGACAGTTTCCGAGATGGTAAGGGTGTTTGGGAAGATAACGGTATGTTTTACAACGTGCAATTATTACCATTTTACGCAATGCCTTCCGGCATGATTCAAACGCTTATACCACAAGGCCTAAATCTGAAGGGTACTCGTTTCTCAAGTTGGCTACATACTTCTACGGCCGTAAACGCACTCAGCATGCGCACGGGCCTTAGCTCCGATAATGTGCGTTTATCGAGTGGGGCCTATTACTCGGATGGTTACGCTCTTCGCTGCCTCACTCAGTAGTAGTATCCTCTAGTAGGTAGATATAATATGATAGATATTCAGCCTTTGCTGTATATAGAATCCCTTAGTCTCCTTTTAGCATCGTTTCCCGGCTGGCGCGGGTCCGGAGCACGGGAGCGAAAGCGATTCGCTCCGGAGAGCGCCACCGGATGATAAAAGGAGACTAAGGGATTCACTAAACGACAAAGACAGGGCGTCGGAGTGGATTCATAAACTTCTCTGGTGCAATGGAAAAGCCCCCGACCCGAAGGTCGAGGGCTCCGCATTTTTGGAAAGATTAGCCGTTGCTGGGCTTGCCGGCAATCACGATGACCTCGCCCGGGCGCACCTCCGTCTTCTTCGGTTTGCTGATCCGCTGCCGGCCGATCGTCGCCGTCCGTCCAGGCTCGATGGTGATGTTGGCCCGCTTCAGTACACTGGCGACCGTGTCGCCCTCGCGCCAAACGATCTCGATCGGTTCGTTGCCGGCGCCGTTCGCGATCTTCACGATCGACTCAGGAGCTGCCTGCTCAGGTTTCTTCAGATTAGTCTCCATTTCACTACCTCCTTATTTTGGGAAAAATCGCGCGCAGTATAAAATTCAACCGGGAGTCCCCGATGGAATCTTGTCATAATGCGGCTGATCTCCGCCGCCATATAGGCCGCGATGTACCCGATATTGCGGGCACCGCATTCCAGCTGCAAAGCTTCGTCGTCATCAAACAACCACGACTCATAGTCTTCCGCCGCTCCGAAATCCGACGGTTCAAAAGCAAAAATTACCGTTTCTTCGCCTGCGCTGCGTCCATCAATGAACAACGGAACGTTCAAAAAATTTGTCTTCACGTTTTGCCAAATTGCTTGGCGACTTTTCATCGAATCGACCCCGCAGACGACCACGCCACTCTCCAGCACCGTTGCCGCCGTTACGCGCTCGCGGTGTTGAACGACTTGGACTTTACCGTCCATCAGATAGTCAATCACGTTCGCCATCGCATCGGTTTTCGGCCGGCCAGCCATCAGATAAGCGTAGGCGACCTCCGTCGGGCAATTGCGTGTTTCCAAAATATCGTCATCCCAGACGTGAATTTTGCGCACGCCCATCTTCGCCAGTGTCGGACCGACGAGATTATTGATCCCGCCAGCGCCGATCAAATGCACCGGCCAACCCCACGTGTCCGCGTTAAAAATTTTTTGCTGATCCGAATAATCCATTTCCAGGCTCCTTTCCAAGCGACCGCATCGCAGCTTCTTGAAACGCCACTTTGCGCTCTAACTCTTCCGCGCATTCATTGTGCAACTTGGCATCTTCCGGTATCACGATCTCCACCTTCAACGGATAGTTCCGAATCCTGAGCGGAGAAAATAGATCCAGCCGCGCCAGGCGTTCGTTTTGTGCGTTCATCACTAAATTCACGACCCACGGGCTTTCCCAGGCCGCAATATCTTGTTCATCTTTCTGCGACCAGAAAACTTGGCTATACCCATGCGAATGCCACCGGAATCGCAGCTGTTCGACACGACTCGGATTGCCCTGCATGAGCTCATAGATGATCTCGTTCAACTCTCCTTCCTGGAACTCGCAGTCAACTTGCGACGCAGTTTGTCGCGGCAAAAACACCTCTTTCACATAGAAATTTTCCGCATCAAGCAGCATCAATGTCCCAATGCCGGTCACCTCGTGCGGCGCACTCAGCTCCACGTACATGCGCAAACGCTGCCAGATCGCTAAGGGAATACACAGATGTGCTCCGGGTACACGCAAATTCATCCGCCCACGCTCCTTTGCCAAAATTTCAATTTATTGCGACGCAAGATCCGACGTTTGGCCTTCTCGACCACCTCGACCTTGCGAAAGCAATTTGGAATTTCGCGCGCAGCGTCCTCGCCGTTCACAGAATGTAGACAATTCACGATCAGCGTAATCGCTTCAACGTAGCGACTGTGTCTCAGATAATCTTCGATCGTCCCCAAGCTATGGCCAAAGCAAAAAAGCTTATCATCAATATGATACAGCGGCCTAACACTCGTATGGTTAAGTTTCACACCTGAACGGATCTCTTTGCATCTGCACCTCGCGCTACCATCGAGTACGAGCCGATAGTCGCCAAAATCGTACAACTCCCCCTCATACGGCACCCGCACTTTAAAGATAATCGCAAGGTTTTTGCGCCGCCGATCGTAAGTGATCCCCGACACACCTCGAGCGTCCTTGATCGCTTCCCAATCCGCTTCCGCCTCTATCAGGCTCCGCGTCTCAGAATAGACTGACTCGACACGCTCTAAGTTTGCCTTGGCTTCACCCAGCGCCCGTTGCGCATCACTCACTACCTGACCAGCTTCTTGCAGCTGCGTCTTCGCGTCTTCCACCATCTTACGCGCTTCTTCGCGTCGCGCCTTGCGCGCGTCCACTTGACCGTTGAAGATGTATTCGACAAACGCTCGGTGCGCTCGCTCCGGGAAAGCCGGTCGCGTCATCTTCTTTGCGACCGCCGTTAGCTCGCTTTCTGCGAGCCGCCGCACTTCGGCTTTTTCGCGTTCCTCCGCCATCCGGCGTTGTTCGCGCAGCTCTTTGCGTTTTTCTCGCCGTCGCCGGAATTCTTCCGTCCGCTGAATCCGCATACAAATGTAGCTAATCAGCATGAACGGCCAGCTCACGAACATCATGAAAAACAGCACCCATCCAAAAACCGTGTCGTAAGGCAAAGAACACAGATAAAAACGTTTATATCGCTCTGCTAAGTAGAGCGCAAACGTTGCGCACGAACAAGCGAGCAAGAATATGCCCAAAACTATCCAGCATATTTTGCCACCCTGCCCGTTTTCAAACTCTTCCGCCAAGAAAAACAGCGGCTCTGGCGTCTTCTCAGTGATCAGGAAAGTCTCCGGATCGACATCATCTCGTTCCGTCCACTGCGTGATCGCCATCCTTACGTCCAGCGGAAAAGCATTGAACTCCGCCGCCGATGCGTTGTATTCCGGTATGTGGCTATTGTTGGCCACCGCAACGAGCGCAGCCACACCAGTCAAAATCGCCAATAGCAGCACTAAACAGACTGCCACTATGATTACCACAGTCACAACGTCTTTCGGCTCCACCTCAAAATCAGAATCCCCACGCTGACGCATCACCCTCATACGAACCCTTCTTTCCAAAAATTTTAATTTGCCAAAGATTTTTACGAACCTTTTAAACGATAGAGAAGTACTAGCGTAAAATAGTACTTCTTTTCTAGGGACTAGAAAAACTCCCGTCCCTTTCTCATTTTGGCACGAACTCTCAATTTTGTCAAGAACATTTTTTGCTGGCCCGCCTCGTCCTGTGCTATAATTATCTCATGAATACACCAAAATCACCCACTATTCTTACTGGCCTGCGCGTCAACAATGATTTCACGCTCGGCAACTTTCTCGGCGCTCTGCTCCCGATGGTTCGCCTCGCCAATGCGCACAGCGCCACTTCTCAGATCAACATCTTCGCGCCCGATCTCCACTCGATTATCGCCGAGATCAATGGGGAATTACAAGCTAACATTCTTCACTCCCTCAAATATTATTTCGCTGCCGGACTCGAGATGAATGCGAATGTCCACATCTACCGCCAATCTCGCATCCCCGCGCACTCCGAACTCTGCTGGATTTTGAATTGCGTCGCTTCCATGGGCGAGCTGAACCGTATGACCCAGTACAAAGACAAAAGCGACGGCAAAGATAGCGTCAACGTCGGGATTTTCGACTATCCCGTCCTCATGGCTGCTGACATTCTACTCTACGACGCAACTTACATTCCGGTCGGCGAAGATCAGTTCCAGCACATCGAGCTGACGCGCCGCCTCGCCGAGCGCTTCAACAACCGTTTCGGCGAAACTTTCGTCCTCCCCGCCGAGCCGAAAGAACAAGTCAAATTCATGAACTTAAGCGACGGCTTACGGATTCGCGACCTCCAAAACCCCGAAAAGAAAATGAGTAAATCCTCCGCCTCCGAAAATAGTCGCATTATGATGTCTGACGATCCAGCTTCCGTCAAGAAAAAGATCATGTCCGCTACGACCGATTCCATCGGCAAAATCCAATTCGACATGTTTAATCAGCCCGGTATCAGTAATCTTCTCCAAATCGAAGCCATCGTCAACAATCTCCCGCTCCAAGATGTCATTTCGACTTGGGCTGGCGAAACTCATTATGGCGATCTGAAGCAAAAAGTCGCCGAGAGCGTCGCTACTTTCCTCGAAAATATCCAAAATCGCCTTGCGACCATCGACGACGCCACCGTCCTCGAGCACCTCAAGATTAGCGAAGCTTACGCCAACAATATCGCCAATGCTAAGCTCCTCGCCGTCCAAAAAGCCTTTCATTTGAGGTAAGCCATTCTATGATTATCACCGGCAAGAAATTCAGTAAGCCCGATCTCTCTCGCGTTATCAACGGCGACACCATCCTCGCGACTGATCAAAGTGCACCCGAGAAATTTCGCCTTGATCATCTTCTCGTCAAGCAGCATCCCGAGTATAATCGCTCCACTCTCCAGACTTTCATTAGAAACGGTTACGTTACTGCCGATGGTCAAATTATCACAAAGCCTAACGCCAAATTCCTCGATACAGTCGACCTTCGACTCAGCGTTCCCGCTAGTGCCGCCGTTCCGCCGCGCCCACCTGTGGTTTACGAAGATGCGCACGTCCTCGTCCTCGACAAACCCGCCGGGCTCCTCAGCATGGCGAAAGGAGAATATTGCCCAGAGCCAACCCTCGAAAACTACGGCTTGCTTGTCCATCGTCTCGATCGCGACACTAGCGGCACCGTCATCCTCGCCAAAGATCCCGACACCCAAAAAATGCTCCGTCGCCAATTTCAAAATCGCAAAGCCCATAAAACTTATCTCGCCATCGTCGTCGGACATCCGAAACTCCCCGAAGCCCTCATCGACCTCCCGATTGCCCGCAATTTGAAACGCCCAACCACTTTTCAAGTCGACCAAAACGGCAAACCTTCCCAAACTCACTACAAAATCCTCGCCACGAACGATAAGTATTCGCTTCTTGAGCTCCACCCTACGACTGGCCGCACCCATCAGCTCCGCGTCCACCTCAAATACCTCGGTACTCCCATCCTCGGCGACCCCGTCTATGGCTCTGGCGAACCAGCTTCCCGTCTCTTTCTCCATGCTAAGTCTCTCGAGATCACCATTCCTACCCCCGAAGGGAATCAGCGCCGCACTTTCACATCCCCCACCCCCGCCGAATTTAACCAAGTCATGGCCACTTCAAACTAATGTTCTTCGAAAACCCCTCTGACGTTTCCTCAATCGCCACTCGCACCAGTTGTGCCGTTTTCGTCGTGTCTCCCGACACTAAACTCAACCTGCCTCATCCGCTCTACCTTCGCCCCGACGAGTCAAAAAAGACTAACATTATTACCGTTGAGCAACTGCGCGGCTTTATCGCGCTAACTAATAACCTTCAGACTTCCGACCGCTATTTCGTCATCACTCCCGCCGACGCCATGAACGAAGCTGCTCAAAACGCCTTTCTCAAGACTTTCGAGGAGCCAAAAGCTCATTGTCATTTTCTTCTTCTCACCGAATCGCCCAACTCGCTTTTACCGACCATTCTCTCGCGTGCCCAAATCTTCTTTTTGCGCCGTGCCAACGTTCTCGATTCTGCCCCACGCGCCAAAGACAAAGAACTTGCCCTCGCGAAGCGCCTCGTCTCCGCTGCCCCACACGACCTCCCCACCCTCGCACTCGAATTGACCAAAAATAAAACCCAACCCCGCGAACAAGCTCTGAACGTCGTCGCCACCGCCATCGAGCTCCTTTATAAGTCCTATTTTAAGACCAAAAACCCAAAGTTTCTCAGCAAACTCCCCAATTTTCTCACCCTCTACGACGCGCTTTCTCAAAATGGTCATATCAAGCTGCATATCGTCGCCGATTTATGCTAAAATAAAGGTATGATCAGTATTGCGTTCATTGTCGCCTTAGCGTTCTTGATTGCTTTTGTGGTGCCGATCTTACATCGCAGAAAGCCCGCGGTCGAGCATAACGCTCGCTATGATCTCCAGATGAAAAAACTCTGGAATGCGGCTCAAACTTCTATGCGCGACCACAAACCGCTCCGCGCCGAGAAAGCCCTCCTTACCATTCTCAAATTCGACGAAAAGAACGCTGCCGCTTATAATCGCCTCGGCATTCTCTATGCTAAAGAGCAAAAATTCAACGAAGCCATCGAATGTTTCGAAATCGCCCAATCTCTTGATAATAATCCATCCTCGCTCCATAACGTTGGTCTTATTTATCTCGAAACTGGCGCCTTCGAAAAAGCCGTCATGGCCTTCGAACAGGCCATCGCCCTCGAGAATACCGTCCCTTCTCGCTACATCGCCCTCGCCAAAGCCCAAGAAAAGCTCGGCCAGACCAAAGCCGCCGTCGATTCGCTCGAACGCGCCTACGAACTCGACCACAGCGCCAGCACTCTCCGTCTCATCCTCGCTATTCACGAATTAACCGGCGACGTCGCCGCCCTTGCCGATATTACCGCCCGCATCGAGCAACAGCTCGCCTCCGAGCAAAAACCAACCCGCCGATCCTTGCAAAACAGCCATCAAAGCACTCGTACTAAGTCTACCACCGCCAGATCCACTGTCACCAAATCCGTCCCGAGACCCCAAACTTCCTCCCGCTCTGCCGCACGTCTCTCTCTTGGACCGAGCACTTCCGCCGCCACGAGTTCCACGAGCGCTCCTCGCCCTACCCCAAGTCCTCGCAGCAAAAAGCGTATCTAGCCCGCTCGCCACAACATAGCATTTTGACGTATCTTCGCCTCCGTCTCATCTGCCCTAAGCACTGGCAACTACCAAGCGGAAAGAGAGAATGGATCGCTGACGATTCTGAGACTGGTGGACATTGGGGAAATGTTATTCCAGTCCAGAAAAGTCTCTATGGGTTGCTGCACGATCATTATGGCTGGACAATCCCAAACAATAGCTATCATGCTCCCAGTAGCTGGACGTATGAAGGCCATGAATATGATACTGTTCTGAATCCTTTTTACCTTAATTCCAGCGGCTCTGTTTATGGATCTGATAGCATCCTAGACGCTTTAATATTACCTGCAACCAGAGGCTACTATTGGACTGGAACTCGTCAAGATCTAGGACTCGGTCACGGTGCCTATATGTATGGAGAAGGGGAAACTTCTACAGGAACAGGTATATTTGTAACGGAATTCTCTCATCATAATTCCAAGCGTGCTTACTCTCTTCGCTGCCTCACTCAGTAGTATACAGATACACACATAATAATGTATATGTAGTATTGTATATATTATGTGTGTATCTACCAATATATATGGTGCATATATTACACTACTAGTTTACCTTTACGGAAGTTTGATGGACTAAAAGAGCATTGAAGCTCAATGCGAAGAACGACGACCCCGTAAAGACGGGCGTCGGAGTGGGTTCATCAAACTTCCGTAAAGGTAAACTAGGAAAGTGAGTAAAATATCTATCATAGTATATCTACCCACTAGAGGATACTACTACTGAGTGAGGCAGCGAAGGGAGAGGCCATGATATCGTTCATAGCCGCGACTAACGCCTACACTATCTAGATCATGAGTAACGCTGTAATATAGCGCGAGTGATCCCTTAAAAGCTGCGTTCGTCCACGATTGCCCAGTTTTAACGATACGCGAAAGACCATCTGACCCATCGGTTACTCTTCCACTCGGTAGAAAGTAAAATGGGCTCAACCCACCATGGTAAACTTTATCGGCATTCGTCCAGTTTAGTGGCCCATAATGTTGTTCTGTTTCAGGTCCAGGCCAACCGTAATTTTGTAGCAGGTTCCATAGCCCGTTATCAACCATAATTGGATCATAGTACTCGTCATTTGTATCAGGATTGACCTTTAGTTCAGCTTTACCGCTTGGTAGTTGCCAGTGCTTAGGACAAGAAATACAGCTTTTTTCGCCGAACGCCCAATCTCGTATCCCATATCCTACCGAACAAAACCGAACGTACCCGAACATACTAAATCCGTCCCACTACTCCTCATACAATAAAATAAGTTAGACTTTTTGTCTAACTTATTTTATTGGTGCTGGAAGTAGGACTCGAACCTACGAAGGCCGAAGCCGAGAGATTTACA